>JAFRXG010000061.1:0-3038 GCA_017441565.1 Bacteroidales bacterium
CACGAGATAGCCGATGCCTTTTCGCGGCGGATCGTGCGTATTCCAGAGGTGACTGAGTGTTACAACACCTCTGGTGCATACGACTATCTGTTAAAGGTACGTGCCCGTGACATGAAGCAATATCAGGAGTTTATACTCAACAAATTAGGGGAGATTGAGAACCTGGCCTCTATTGAGAGCACTTTTGTGATGAGCGAAGTGAAACAGAGCTATGGGCTGAACATATAGGAGTCCGCCTGATTTTATTGTGCTTACCTTACGACTTTCCTTTTGTGTACCTTTGTCTTCCTTCTGTCTGTACCCCGACCGGGAATCGGTCTTTTAATTTAATCTATTGACTATTAGTGATATATGTTTTTAATCTTTCTCTTAGGGTGTAGGAAAGGTGTAGTTTTTAACATTGCACTACACTCCCAGCACCACGGAGGCATCGATATTGAGCTTGCGAGAAATGTCACGGGCCGTCTTCAGTGTAGGCTCCCGCTTGCCGGAGAGAATATCGCTGATAGTACTCTTGCTCAGGCTGAGCATCTCAGAGAGATTCTTTCGGGTCAACCCCATCTCATACATGCGCAACTCAATGGTTTCGGCCAGCGACAGGGGCTTCACAGGATAGTGCAGCTCCTCATAGTCGGCCACGAGGTCGGATATAAGACTCAGCTCGATGAAGTTCGGGTCGGTGGGCGGCGTGTTGTTTCCCACCACCTTCAGCAACTCCTCTATGCGCTGCTGTGTGGCCTTGTACTGGATTTCATTCTCTATCTGTGTCATACCTAAATGTTTTCTATGTCCTTTATTCTGTCATACTCCTGATGCGTGCCAATGAAGCGGATATACACATGGTGGGCAAGGAAAATCACAATGGCAACCAGTCGAAAGTTGTTTCCTCCTATGTTGAACACATAGCGGTTATTACCCACGTAGTCAACACTGTTGAAATCCTTCTTTATGTCGGCCAGACTGGCCCACGATGCCCTGCGAACCTTCGTGTACCAGTCGCGAAGGGGCTTCTCGGCGTCGGCATGACGCTTGGCGAATTCCCTGATGGCTGAATATGCGATGATTCTCATGGCGGCAAAGTTACGAATAATATTCCAATTATACAAAACTTTTTTCGGAAAATATGGAAAATCGCTTTCAAAATTCCAAAATTGCACTATGATGGTGCATTTTTCTCGAAATTTTGCACAACTTTAGTGCAATTTTCGTACCTTTGCACCGCAAACGGTAAGCAAAGCGTATGAATATAGCACTATTAGAGTTCATGGATGGCCAGTTGAAGCAGACCACTTCAACCTTCCATCGGTATATGTACGACCAGGTTAGCTGGGAGTCACGGATGTTCGGGCTGGTAGGCCCACGAGGCGTGGGTAAGTCCACGATGATCCACCAGTACATCAAGGAGCATCAGGACGAATGGCGCATGCTGTATGTCGCTGCCGACCATCTGTATTTCTCGTCGCACACCCTCGTAGAGACTGTTGACGAGTTTGCCAAGGAAGGAGGTGAACAGATCTTCATCGACGAGATACACAAATACGAGAACTGGTCACGCGAGCTGAAGCAGATTTACGACTCTCATCCTGACCTGAAGGTAGGCTTCACCGGTTCGTCGGTGCTTGACATCTATAAGGGCTACTCTGACCTGAGCCGCCGGGCACCTATCTTCATGATGCAGGGACTCAGCTTCAGGGAGTTTCTGGCACTGTTCCACAACATCGAGGCCCCGGTATACTCCCTTGATGACATTCTCGGCCAGCAGGCGCGGCTTGATGCTGTCAGCCACCCACTGCCGCTGTTCAGGGAGTACCTGCAGCGAGGCTACTACCCCTTCTCTGGTGACAATGACTTCGATATGCGCCTTCGCCAAGTCATCAACCAGACTATGGAGGTAGATATACCGCAGTATGCCAACATGAATGCCTCTACGGGTCGGAAGCTGAAGAAGCTGCTGGCCGTAATCGCCCAGAGTGTGCCATTCAAACCCGTGATGGACTCCCTGGCTACTGTGATTGGTGTCAGCCGGAATGTGCTGCCTGACTACTTCCTCTACATGGAGCAGGCGGGCATGATTGGCCAGCTGCGCGACGACACAGGCGGCATCCGTGGCATCGGTAAGGTTGAGAAGGTGTATCTTGACAACACCAGCCTTGCCTATCTGTTGGGCCGTGAGGCCACAGACATAGGCAACATCCGCGAGACCTTTTTCTACAACCAGATGCGGGTCACCCAGGATGTCATCAGTTCGCGCGTCAGCGACTTCGCGATTGACGGCAAGACCTTCGAAGTTGGTGGCAAGCGGAAAGGCAAGAAGCAAATTGCCGATGCCGCAGAAGGCTATGTTGTCAGGGATGACATAGAGACAGGCTTCGGCAACATCATTCCCCTGTGGGCTTTCGGGCTGACCTACTGACAGTAAGTCGATACAGAAAATCCAACTTTTTTAGGATTCAGCCCCCACAAAACGAACTATAGATCATAAAAAACCAACTTTTTGCAGATTTGTTGTCTGTAAACAAGACTTTTTGTGGGGCTTTGGCAGATTTGCCGCACTTTAAGGGCATCACCCATCATGATTAACATCATGAGGAATGGTAAATCCTCAAAAAGTTGGAATTAAAGGGTTGTTTACAAGAAGATACAAATTTTAACGCGCAAGAAAAGTTGGGATAATCGAAATCACCCCCTACCCCCTTGAAGGGGGATGCTTGCTTTCTTCGCTACATATTTAACCTTCGGCGACAGCCCCATAAACATCTTGCCTGCTAAAATAGTAAGGTCTGCTAATTACTTTTACCGCATTTAGCGCAACGCCCATGAACAAAGACTTCTCAAGAGTTTCTTCGCTACATATTTAACCTTTTTCGCTACATATTTAACCTTTTGAGCCTGTTTTCGTAACTATTCAGGCACCCCTTCCTTTGGTCGGCCTTCGGCCTCAAAATTATAAAAAAAGTGAATCCTGCAGGTGGCTACTGACTGAGTTACATCGCTGACTATGTCAGTTAGTAGGTCACGCTTCCCAGCGTGACAATGTA
>JAFRXG010000062.1:0-26661 GCA_017441565.1 Bacteroidales bacterium
CGGAATCGGTGTGGATGCACTAGGACCGGTACGCAAGGCTATGGATGACAACCCATTGACGACACGCACCATCATATTGACCTGCGGCAAGCTGACAACAGGCGTAACCCTACGGCCATTGGGCGGATTGCTGATGCTGCGCAACTGCTCCAGTCCCGAGACCTATTTCCAGACGGCCTTCCGTGTGCAGAGTCCATGGACAGCCTCCGACAAGGACGACCCCACAAAGAAAACCATCCAGAAGCCCACCTGCTATGTGTTCGATTTCGCCCCCAACCGCGCCCTGCGCGAGGTGGTGACTTACGCCAATCAGCTGGATGTGGACAGCAACCGTCGCATCACCGACAAGGTGGACGAGTTTATCAACTTCCTGCCCATACTGCAGTTTGACGGCAGTTCGATGAAACGGGTGGATGCCACCGAGATACTCGACTTTGTGGACAACGGCACCAGCGGCACCCTGCTGGCACGACGCTGGAACAGTGCCCAACTGGTCAACGTGGACAACGCCACCTTACAGCGAGTGCTCGACAATCCCGAAGCCTTGGCCACTATCATGAAGATAGAAGGGTTCCGCGCCTTGGGCAGCGACATCATCGAGAACATCGTCAACCGTGCCGAGAAGATAAAGAAACTAAAGCGAGAGGTTGGGGACGACCCCGACCCCAAGAAGAAAAAAGAACTCACCGCCGAAGAAAAAGAATACCGTAGCAAGCGGCGCGAAGTGCAGGAGAAATTGATGAAGTTCGCCACCCGCATCCCCATCTTCATGTACCTCACCGACTACCGCGAAGAGAGCCTTGAGGATGTCATTCGCAAGCTGGAGCCGAAGCTTTTCGAGCGAGTGACAGGTTTGACCATTGACGACTTCGACCTATTGCTGCGCATCGGGGTATTCAACCGCGCTCAGATGAACGATGCTATCCTGAAATTCCGTCGCTATGAGGATGCCTCGCTGGCATACACAGGCGTGAACCGCCATGCTGGGGATACTCGCATTGGTTTAATGGACAGCAGTGTGCCGATAGAGGCAATAGTGGTGTGATGACTATAAGGCATCGTTATAGTCCTCAGCAATTTCCTTGAAATAGTCGATGTCGCAATAATCGGGGTCGAATTCACTCTCTTTGTCCATTTGATACCACTCAAGACGCTCACGTTCTTCTGCTGTAAGTTTCTTCTTTTGGGTCAGCTTAAGCAAGTCAGCATATCCCCACACACCACCGCAATCCTCGGGCGGACATTCACCATGCCCGGTAACAAACGTAATGCTAGGCTTCTCGCCCTTGTTGTATTCACGTATTCCTTTCAACCACACGTCGTGCTCCCAACTGTCGCCATAATCGTACTCCAACTTCATACGCACACCCTTCTCGTTGAGCACATCTGACAAAGCAACTTTGGAAAAGTCTTTATCCTCCGATGGAAACATAGAATCCTCTATCTGTTCTTTAGAACAATAGAACTGATTCCTGAACCGGAATTGATACAAGTGTTCCATCATCCAACCCATCACCTCAACCAGCAATTCGGCAAGGGCCTTGAGAGTGATATTCGAAGGCACCTTCACCTCTCGCCAAATCTTCAGCTCTGTGTTGTTGAGTTTGATACGAACATGATACTCTTTAACGTTTGGCCGGGGAAGTAGTATCGGAGACTCCAAACCATCGGGAACAAACCCTTTTTCATTGTCGGCTATTTCTTCATCGTCCAACCCGACTTCATCCCTATACATACCTGCAAAACCATCCCCGAATCTATTCTTTTCATAGAAATCAACAAAGTTCAAAACAAACTTCTTTGCAACCTTGTCTCCATTGAGAGCAGAACGGATAAGCGAGATAAAAGTATCCAAAGAATAATCATCCATTGGATTATCGCCCATCATATCGGGAATCGATTTCTTAACCTTTGCCATAATCTTTTCGAGTATTTAATTCAATAACTCACTTGTACGATTTTTATTGCGTTACGTTTGTTTCTTTTTTGAAAGGATTTTTAACGGCTAAGTTCTTTCATGTGGCGTAACTGATACACAAAAAAATGAATGTGGCAGAAGGTTGAAATAGCGGACTGCAGTCAAGTGTAGAATCTATCGTGAAGACTTTTTTGCAAAAAAAAGTCATTATATCAATAATTAATTATATATTTGTAGTTTAATTTGCAAGTAAAATGCGGTTTAAAGATATTGAGGG
The DNA here is from genome assembly GCA_017441565.1 of Bacteroidales bacterium. Lineage (GTDB taxonomy): Bacteria > Bacteroidota > Bacteroidia > Bacteroidales > P3 > Colimorpha. The sequence goes on from JAFRXG010000062.1 coordinate 2,196, forward strand.
TCAGCGTATTTTGATAAACCACCTGACCGAAATAATAGACTCGGGACGTGTAAGCCACGCCCAATTGTTGTTGGGACCCTCCAGCAGCGGCAGTTTGGCATTGGCCATAGCCTATGCCCAATACCTGAACTGCGAAAACCGCCAACACTATCACGGTGAGAGTGATTTGCGTGCCGACTCGTGCGGCGAGTGTCCCACCTGCAAAAAGTATCAACAATTGATGCACACCGACTTGCACTTTGTGTTTCCAACTGCTACCACAAGCTCGGCCTCTTCTAGCCCTTGCTCGAATGAATTCATAGAACAATTCCGCGATTTTTTGAACAACTATCACCAAACAGGGACAGAGGACCAATGGTACGAACATCTGGGTATTGAGAAGAAACAGGGCATGATAAGAGAGAGAGATGTGGACAACATTGTAAGGGAGTTGGGACTTAAATCGTATGAGGGAAGCTACAAAGTATTGATAATGTGGATGGCGGAGAGGATGAACATTGTAGCAGCCAACAAGCTACTGAAGACTTTGGAAGAGCCTACAGACCGAACAGTGATACTGATGGTGGCGGAGAGCCGCGACAGGATGCTCTCTACCATCCTTTCGCGAGTACAGCAGATAGTGGTTCCGGGACAGGGAATAGAGGTATCCGGAAGCCGGAGGGTGGAATATGCGGCCATGTTTGTGTCGTGGATGCGCCTGCTGTTCAAACTGAACATGCAAACATTGTCGGCATGGGTGGACAAGGCCGCCGAGCTGGGACGCGAACCGTTGAAATTGTTTTTGAAATTTGCGCAGGAGTCGGTGAGAGCCTGTTACCTGAAGACCGCTGCCGGAGTGGAGCTAAAAGACGAGCTGGTGTTTGGCGACGAGAGGTTCAACAGTTCGTTCCCCGCCATGATAACCAACAATAACGTAGAGCAAATATGCAATGCCTTGAACGAAGCACAATACTCCATAGAGCGCAACGCCTATGCGAAGATAACGCTAATGCAGTTGTCGTTCAGGCTGAGTAAAGCAATAAAGAACCGATAGAGAACGATATAAGTATTTGAAAAAGAAAGAAAACGAGAACATGGAAGAAAAGAAAGACAAAGATATAGAGAAGCCCAACGGCAATAATAGACCCGCCGAAAAAGCCACAGTCCCTCAGCCCCCAGCCGAGGCGAAAAACAATGACTTTGATGACGATGCCGCAACCGCCGAGGAGATGGAGGCCTTTATCCGCGATCGTCGAGAGAAAGAGAAGCAGGAACGGAAAGAGGACAAGACCGACGTGTTTGGCGAGTATTCGGCACCGGAAAATTCGATTGACCCCTATTTGGAGCCCGACCCGACACTGCCTTGGGTGAAATATGAGGAGGGGTTGTTTCTAAGCCGCGGATGCAAGCGTTGCCCCGAATCGTATGTACCGGTAGACGAGCGCGAAACCCGCAGCTGCAGCAAGGTTACATCCTGCAATTGGATGCGTGGCATCCGTCAACCGGGCGGCACCCCGTTCGACTGTGTGGAAGTACGCTTCAAAAACAACCGCAAAGACTTTTTCCGCCTGCCCGACGGGCTAGAAGTGACCGAGGGTGATGTGGTAGCTGTGGAAGGCTCGCCGGGACACGACATTGGAATAGTGAGCCTGACCGGTGAGGTGTGCCGCATTCAGATGAAGAAACGTCGCATCGACCCCAGCAGCGAGAATGTGCGCAAGTTGTTCCGCCGCGCCAAAAACACCGACATTGAACGTTGGGTGGAGAGCCTGAAGAACGAGCACAACGCACTGCTGAAGACCCGCCAGATTGCTTCAAGCCTGAACTTGGAGATGAAGGTGAACGATGTGGAGTATCAAGGCGATAACGCCAAAGCCATATTCTACTACACTGCCGACGACCGTGTGGACTTCCGTCAGCTGATTAAAGTGCTGGCCGAGGAATTCCATGTGCGCATCGAGATGAAACAGATTGGTGTGCGCCAGGAGGCAGGTAAAGTGGGCGGCCTGGGAACCTGCGGACGCGAGCTGTGCTGCAGCACTTGGCTCACCAACTTCAAATCGGTTACCACGAGTGCAGCAAAGGTACAGCAGATATTGCCCAATCCTCAGAAACTGGCCGGACAATGCGGCAAGTTGAAATGCTGCCTGAACTTTGAATGCGAGGTGTATGCCGACGCGTTGAAGAAATTCCCCCCCGCCAACACATCCATTCGGTTCAAGAAAGGCTTGGCACTGTATAAGAAAACCGATGTGTTCCGCGGCATAATGTGGTATGCCTACGAGGGCGAAAGCGACCTCTATGCCATACCCGCCGACAGCGTGAAGGCCATCATCGAGATGAACCGCAACCAAGAGTATCCCGAAAAGCTGGAAGACTACCAGGTGGAATTGATGTCTACAGCCGCTCTGGCCCAAGAGACCAACAACGCTGAATTCGAAAGAGAATTGCGCCGTATGGCCGACGACATGAACGACCCCGACCTGCAAGACAGCCGCGCAGAGGAGCCGACAAGCCGCAACAACGAGCGTGGACGCAACAATCAGCGCAACCGCGACAACGAGCGTGGTCGTGACAACGAGCGTGGTCGCGACAACGACCGCAACCGCGAGAACCGCAACCGTCCCCGCGACGACCAACGCAACGAACGTCGCCAGCGCAACATGGACAACCGCCGTGACGACCAGCGTGCCCGCATCAACAACAATCCACGCAACAATCCACGCCGCAACAACAAAGAAAGAAGGAGCGGAGAGCAGCGTGGCGAACAGAATTAGGATTGCATCAACGTATAGCACACATTCTGGCCAGAACAACAGCCAAAAGGGAGGAGACACCACCCGGTCAACTCCCCCGAAAGGCAAAACAGAAAACACATTTAAGATAACATACCGACATGAATAGAAAGTTTGGACTTGCAATAATGGCCGCGTGCCTTGCATGGATATGGCAGAGCTGCGACAGCAAAGTGTACTACACTGCAGAGCGCGATGTGGACGAAAGCGGATGGAACATGAACGACCGCCTCAATTTTGATGTTGATGTGGAAGACACCCTGCAAATATTCGACTTCTACATAGATGTGCGCAACAGTGTGCAATATCCTAAAGCCAACACATTCTTTTTCATCAACACAACATTCCCCGACGGAAGCGTTGCCTACGACACTCTGGAATGCCCGCTGGCCGACGTGGAGGGACACTGGTATGGCAAACGCACGGGACGCTATGTGGACAGCCGCTTCGTGTTCCGCCGCCATGTGATATTCCCACGGTCGGGACGCTACCACTTCGAGTTGTGGCACGGCATGCGCGACACCAATGTAACTGGACTGAAGAGTGTAGGACTCCGCATTGAGAAATTCGGCACCTCGGCCGCCGGAAAATAACAATACGACATAACACCCGATACCAAACAAAAAAGAAATAACAGAATCATGGCAAAAAAACGAAATAATAACAACAGCAATACAATACGCACAGCATGGAAAATATTTGCAGGCGTGTGGGGGTTCATCTTCCTGTTCTTCCTGCTGTTGTCGCTGGGATGGCTCGGATTCATGCCATCGTTCGAGCAATTGGAAAACCCCGAAAGCAACCAAGCCACCGAAGTGATTTCGGCCGACGGCGAGATATTGGGCTTTATCGGCATTGAGAATCGCTCCAATGTAACCTACGACGAGCTTTCGCCCAACCTTATCAATGCACTTATAGCCACCGAAGACGTGCGTTTCTATAAACATTCAGGCATTGACCCGAGGAGCCTGTTCCGTGTATTCTTCAAAACCCTTTTGGGTCGCCACAGCAGCAGCGGCGGCGGCAGTACCATCACCCAACAGCTGGCCAAGAACCTCTTCCCACGAGAACACAAAGGACCCATTGGCACCGTGTTTTCGAAATTCAAAGAATGGATAGTGGCTGTGAAACTGGAGCACAACTATTCCAAACAGGAAATCATTGCCATGTATTTCAACACCGTGGATTTCGGGAGCAACTCGTTCGGCATAAAGACAGCATCTAAGACCTTTTTCGACAAGACACCTGCCGAATTATCCGTGCCCGAGGCCGCCATGCTTGTGGGACTGCTCAAAGCCCCCACTGCCTACAGTCCCATACTGCATCCAGAGAGCGCCTTGATGCGCAGAAACACCGTGCTCTCGCAGATGAAACGTTACAACTACCTCAGCGAAGAGGAGTTTGAGAAATATAAAGAACAGCCAATAGACGTGTCTCGGTACACTCCACAGAGCCACAACGACGGATTGGCCACCTACCTGCGCGAATACATCCGCACCTATATGAAAGACTGGTGCAAACACCATCGCAACAGCGAAGGCGAACACTATGATGTGCACAAGGACGGCCTGCGAATCTACACCACTATCGATTCCCGAATGCAACGCTACGCCGAAGATGCCGTTCGCGAACACATGAGCAAGGAGATTCAGCCCCAATTCAACCGCGAGCTGAAAGCCCGTGGCGGCAACCCCTTCTGCGACATAGCCCCCGACCTGCAAGAAAAAATACTGGTTCAAGCCATGAAGGGGTCGGACCGCTACTATCAGCTGCACCACAACGAAGGCAAAAGCGAGAAGGAAATCCGCAAAATCTTCAAAGAGAAGGTGCACATGAGGGTATTCAGCTGGAAAGGAAATATCGACACCGTGATGTCTCCTTGGGACTCGTTGCTGTACTACAAGAAATTCCTGAACGTTGGCATGATGTCCGTAGAACCTGGCACAGGATATGTAAAAGCCTATGTGGGCGGCATCAACTACCGCTATTTCAAATACGACAACGTGATGAGCCATCGCCAGGTAGGTTCGACCTTCAAACCTTTTGTCTACACCATGGCATTGCAAGACCTCGGCATGTATCCCTGCACAGAAGTGCCCAATTCGGAAGTATGTTTCGAGGTATGGGGCCAGCCCGACTGGTGTCCCAAGAACTCGTCACACGAACGCGAGAACCAGATGGTTACCCTGAAATGGGCATTGGCACATTCCATCAACTGGGTCTCGGCCTACTTAATGAAACAGGGCTCACCCGAACAGGTAATCAGCATCACCCGCAAGATGGGTATCAACAGCGATATAGACGCTGTGCCAGCCATCTGTGTGGGCACGCCCGAAATCACCGTGTACGAAATGGCCGGTGCCATGGCCACCTTTGCCAACAAGGGTGAATATGTGGAACCCATTTTTATCACCCGCATCGAAGATAAGAAAGGCACAGTGCTCGACCGGTTCACCCCCGAACGCCACGAAGCCATCAGCGAACGCACTGCCTACATGATGATAGAGTTGATGAAAGGCGTGGTGCAGAGCGGAACCGGTGTAAGGCTCAACTACAAGTACCACCTCAATGAATTCAGCAACGCCATTGCTGGCAAAACAGGTACCACCCAGAACAATTCCGACTGCTGGTTTGTCGGCATCACGCCCAAACTGGCTACAGCCATCTGGACTGGCGGCGAGGTGCGTAGCATCCATTTCCGCAACATGACCTTCGGCCAAGGTGCCGCCCAGGCCCTGCCCATATTCGGATACTATATGCGTCACATCTACACTGACAAGACCCTCAAATTCCCCCGTGGCGATTTCGACCGTCCCAATGTACCTCTCGATGTCGAGCTCGATTGCTCCAAATTCCAGCAGGAAGTGATGGAAGAAGAACCCTACTACGACTTTTAATCTCTCATGGAAAGCATGAATCTCTTTGGAATGACACTGCCGCAACTTCAGCATCTTTGTGCTGAAGAGGGGTTGCCCCGTTTCGCCGCCAGGCAAATGTGCGACTGGCTCTATGCCAAACGGGTGGACAACATCGATGCGATGACCAATCTATCCCTTCAGGCTCGCAGCCGGCTGAAGGAAATAGCCGTCATCGAAAAGCCCGCACCCGTGAACTGTCAAGTATCGAAGGACGGGACCAAGAAATACCTCTTTCCTGCATTCCCCCGCTCGCAGGAGAACAAAGAACAATACATAGAGGCAGTGTATATTCCCGATGGGGAAAGAGGCACACTGTGCATTTCCTGCCAGGTGGGGTGCAAAATGGGTTGCCGTTTCTGTGTAACCGGACAGCAGGGGTTCCATGGCAATCTCGACAGCGCTGCAATCCTCAACCAGATATTTTCCATACCCGAGTTTGAACAACTCACCAACATAGTATACATGGGCATGGGTGAACCCATGGACAATCTGGACAACATACTGGCCAGCATCGATGTACTCACCTCCGACTGGGGCCTGGCCTGGAGTCCCCGGCGCATCACCGTCTCTTCGGTGGGTATCATCCCCGGTCTCAAACGGTTTCTGGAAGAGAGCCAATGCCACGTGGCCGTCAGCCTGCACAACGCCTTTGCCAACGAACGCGAGGCAATAATGCCCGCCCAGCGTGCCTATCCTATCGCCGATGTGGTGGCTCTGCTGCGCCGTTACGACTGGAATGGGCAACGGCGCATCTCGTTCGAATATACACTCTTCAAGGGGCTCAACGACGACATACGGCACGCCACCCAACTGGTGAGTCTGTTGAAAGGGCTCCACTGCCGGGTCAATCTCATCCCCTTCCACCCTTCGCCCGACACCCCTTTCCAAACTTCGTCCACCATCGCCACCAACCGCTTCCGCGACTACATCAATGCCCATGGCATAACATGCACCGTCCGCACATCGCGCGGACAGGACATCATGGCAGCCTGCGGCCTCCTTGCCGGGCAGACACAAACCTAAATAGCAATTCTTAGTATAACGTAAAATACTGCCCAAACAATATATATAGTTGCAATTTTTTGCATGGTTCACATACTAATACTAAAAAAAAACGCAAAAAAAGTTTCCATTTTCAAAAAAATGTGTACTTTTGCAATTCAAAATAGAGTATAAACAAAAACGCAAAACTATCGAAACACAACTATCAGTTCAAACCCTAAAATAGCGATAAGAATGATAGACCAGTCACTTAGCACGCTCCCCGACAACGAGCTGATACAAGGCTACGTCAATGGTAATTGTGCCTGTTTCGATGTACTCCTTGCCCGTTATCAGGCCAAGGTATACGGTTACATCTTCTCCGTAGTTAAGGACAAAGACGTGGCCGACGACATTTTCCAGGACACCTTCTTCAAGGTGGTGGCCACCCTCAATTCGGGTGACTACAAAGATGAAAACAAATTCATCCATTGGGTTATGCGTATTGCCCACAATCTTATTGTGGACCATTTCAGACGCAACAGCAAAATGCCCATAGTGCCCAACCGTCCCGACTGTGACATTGTTGACACCCTCAAACTGCACGATGAAAACGTGGAGCAGAACATCATGCGTCAACAAACCCACCGCAATGTCCGAAAACTCGTCAAAATGCTGCCTCCCGAGCAACGCCGTGTGGTAATACTGCGACACTACGGCAAATGCGACTTCAAGGATATAGCCGCACGCACCGGTGTCAGTATCAACACTGCTTTGGGCAGAATGCGCTACGCCATCATCAACCTCCGCCGTCTGGCCGAGGAACACAACATTTATCTCGAACTCTGATTGCCCACTTATAAAGCATGATTGATGGGGGTATCCAACATTTACAATGAAGGATACCCCATTCTTATTCTCCTCTACCCCATTCCCATAGAGCCCCTGCCCAATACTGGCCTATACCGAAAAAATGTTAATTAACATATAACCGTACAATAAAAATTCCTTTTCTTAGTTTATACATGCGAATTCTCCGAGAGAATTGAGAAAATAAACCTATGTTCAACTTAAAAAGGCGCGTATGATGCAGGAATACCCGTTTTACGACAAGCAAGGTACATCTTTTGAATCTGCAAGCACAACCGTACAACCCTCCCCAATAGTTGTACAAAACATTCTCCAATATGCTCGGTGTTTTCAAAGCATCCGCATCGGAGATGTAAACATTAAAGTTTATCTCAACTAGTAACAAAAAGCCCAGCCAAACGGCCGGGCTTCTTGCTTTATGTTTTATCCATTCAGTCGCTGGTAATACTTCAACCATAGGAGGGGCACTTCGCCCTTTGTGGATGCCTGCTGATAGTCTGCATAGGTGCAGGGCAGCAACATCTGGTTGGAATAAAGCTCCTGCATCTCGGGATTGTGGCACGGTACACTCACCCACCAGCGGTCGCTTATCTTACTTTTGTAGAAATAGATGTCCATATTGTGCTTCTCCAACGGTACCATGAAACGGCGGCAACTGTCCGGATCCATAAGGGGGTTGTCCATCTTGCGGTTATAATAGCCCTCAATGAAAAACCATACACCCTGGGCCACCATGTGGGCAGTCTGTCCCTGTCGGTCCAACACCGAGTTCACCTCGAAAATGCCCAGACAGTTCGTCTTCTCGCTCATACCGGCAAAACGCATCATGTGGCAAAATTCCTCGCCATAGAACCCATGCGGCGACGGGAAACCATTGCCCGGAGCGTCACTCTGGCGAACCGCACTGATATCCACCGACACCATATCGGCATTGCGTATCAATGTCTCGGCTCTCACCATCTCGTGCTGCACATCGGCCAGCCTATAGGCATCGAACCTCAAATCGTCCATCAGCCTGATATAGTCCTCTCCCACAAAATAGGTCTGATACCCTATATTCGAACTGAAGAAAAGATAGTTGGGCACCTGCATAATGATATTTTTCAACCACGAGCGTGAAGATATATAATCGGAATCTTCAATGTCGAAGCGCGGATCGATTGCCGTGATATTCATAATGCGGTTCATCCGCTCATAACCCTTATAGGCTCCGAATGTCAAGTCCTGCGTACCTCCAAGGATAATCAGCACACAATCCTTCTCGATAGCCTCTGCCACCACTTCCGACAAGGCGTAATATGTGTCTTCGGGCGTCTGACCCTCTATCACGTTGCCAAGATCAATAATCTCGGTATCCTTGCTGGGCGTTGTCAGCTGATACAGATAATACCTTATCTCGTCAGGCGAATTACTGCAACCGGCGTTGTTCTCGGCACCGCGGTCATCGCCAACGCCCACCAAAAGCAGACTCTTCTCCGGTATTTCCATACCCGTACCAGGTTGGTACAGTTTCACTTTTGAACCCAATATAGCAGCGAACTCGCTGGGCTTATAGCCCAGCGAGTCTGTATCTATAGGTTTCAGATATAGGTCTATATTCATGATTAGAAGGTTTGACGGATAACATTTCCGTGATCTTCCACAATCTTCTTGTAGAACCATTCGGGGTACTCCGGCTGCAACGGGAATGCGGCATTGCCGGTCTCCGTGCGCTCAAATTTGCCATCCTTCTCCTTCTTGATGTTTCCATCAATGTATTTCACAAGGAGGTAGTGGTCCAGATTTCTCCAACTGACCATCATTCTGTCGGCCATACGGTTCGAGAAATCGTTGAGCTGAAGGGTCAGTGCGGCATCGTCAGTAATCTGTTTTGCACGGAGGTCGAAACGCAACACCTCGGAGATGAAACCTCTCTCCAAACCACCCTGAACTTTCTGCAGGTCAACAATCATGTCTTTATAACGGCTATAAACAAAATTGGTCACGCGGTTGAACAGCCAGAATGCTGCCGTCTCGCTGTAGGTGAGCATGTCGCCATTGCCCTCGCGGAAACACTCAGGTATTTCGGTAATACCGCAGAACATGGGGCAGTAGCAGGTGCTATAAGTGTCGTCGACACCAAACCACAGAATACCGCCAAGCTTGTTGGGCAGCCAACTGCGGCACTGGGCCACGAAGCTGAAACCGGTCTGCTGGGTCGAAGTGGCGCGCTCGTGGATATACTCCTGTCCGTCCACCTTGAATCCCATAGGACGCCAACGATAGGGGCAAGCAAACGGACCTGCACCCAAATCATTGTTCATATCCATTGCCGTCCCTTCATAATGGTCGCGCATCAGGTTCATCACCTCCTGCACATCCACCTTGTGGTCGGGCTTAATCCAAAGGGGCAGACGCTCTGCCTTGGGGTCGCCCATGGCATATTTCTCATACTTGCTTGCATCCTTGTTCACTCTGTGGAACATGGCATACACACGGGCGTCGCAGCCACGGATGCCGCTGAATGTGAGGGGAGCGTAAGTGTCGCAGAACGAAAACTCCTCGTCCTTGCCGTTGAACCAACCGCAGGCACGTGCATAGGTCACAATATCGTCGGCATACACGCATTCCACCTCCGGTTCATACAGATAGTCCATGTGTTTGCTGCTGATAGTGCTGTGCAGTCCCTTGCCTTTGGCCTTCTGGAATTTCTTGCCCTCCATCGGGAACTGGGTAATACGTGCCTGATTGGCATGTCCGCTCACATATCCGTCAGGAATGCGGCGTGCCACCCACACTGCACCGTCGCTATATTTATATTTCAGCTTCTTAGCCACATCGGCCTTCACCGGGGCGGCGCGTTTACCAATCAGTTCCAGAATCCACACCTCGTTGGGGTCGCAAATCGAGAAACTCTCGCCCTCGCTGCAATAGCCATAGTCGGCCACCATCTTGGTCATCCAATAAATAGCCTCGCGGGCATTCTTGGCACGCTGAAGGGTGACATAGATAAGCGAACCGTAGTCAATACCCTTCACCTCGTCGCGCCAGCACTCCTCGCGTCCGCCATAGGTGGTCTCGCCGATAGCCAGCTGGTGTTCGTTCATATTTCCCACCACATTGTAGGTATGTGCCACCTGGGGAATCTCGAAAAGCGGGCGGCCGCTGTCCCAGTCCACCAACATAAACATCGTGCCTGCTGGATAGTCGGCAGCCTTGCGGTAATACAACTCACCATACAGGGTATGGCTGTCGGCGGCATAAGTAATCATCGTGCTTCCATCCTTGGTAGCACCCTTTGTGAAAAGAAAATTGGTGCAGGCATCGGCTGTCGGCACGGCGAACATGCTCAGACAGAACAATCCCGCTGCAATAATACTGTTGATTTTTCTCATGGATATAAAGTTTTTATATAATTATCCTACCTTTTATCTCCCAATAATTGGAATTGCAAATTTACACAAAAAAAATGACATAACTAAAACCAACTACTATTTTTCGTACAAAAAACTTGTACCCAAGCATTTGTATCTGCCATCCAATAGCCGTTCCGCTACTCTTGCCACACCCAAATACAACAACAAGATGGCCTGCATCTCACACAGACCATCTTGTCTTTCCATTCATCCGCTTCCCGGGCTCTCTTCATTTCCGTTTCCGGCCCGGGTACGGCATAATCATGCTATTTGCTTTGCCATTTGGCCACACGTGCTGCCCATGTTGCTTCGTCGTCGCAGAGCCAGATAATTCCCTCCACAATACCGATAATGGCGGGAATGCCCGTCCAGCAGAAAACCAAATCCAGCACACCGCGCAGGGTCTGTCCGGTATAGAAATGGCCCACACCGAAATCGCCCAACAGAATATTCAGAAGGGCTGCTGTGGTTTGGTCGGGATTCTGCACATACTCCTCTGCCAATGCCTGTATCTCCTGCTCGCTGGGGAACGAAGCATCTTTTATTTCCATCGGGCTCCCGCTCAGGTCAACATCGGTGGCCACCAGCTCAGCATAGTCATTATTGGAGGGAGACTGGGTTTGAACCTCCTGGGCGTACGACATCGCCACACCCATTGCCAATGCAACAAACAATACAAATACTTTTTTCATCTATTCATTGTGCCCGTTATATCCCATCGGCTCATCGGTTCTATTATTCTCTTTTTTTCTATTGTTTCCAACCTGTCCCCTACTCTGTCTCTGTCACTTTTTTTTGGACTGCAAAGATACAACTTTTTTGCCAAACAAATGTTAAACTCCGTCAATATTTTCCGCCTACAACATCCCATACATCACTATTCCACTCATCTACAACAAGATTGAAACAACCCGACATTCGTCACACCCATTCACTTTCCGCCTCCTTCAGTTGATAGCCCATCGTCCAAACACTGCTTTCTACTTACTTTTTCATCCCAAAACCCTCAAAACAAAGGCAGACAACAGCACACGGCCATTGTCTGCCCATACCATGAAACAATAATGCTACAATAATTTCTTTTTCAGGTTGAGAATCATGTCGTCGGTCATCTTCTCAAGGTCGTACTGCGGATTCCAACCCCACTCGTTGCGGGCGCAGCTGTCGTCCATCTTGTCGGGCCAGCTGTCGGCAATGGCCTGCTTGATGGGTTCCGGCTCGTACACCATCTCGAAGTTGGGATAACGCTTCTTAATGGTATTGTAAATAATCTCGGGGTCGAAACTCATGGCAGTGACATTAAAGCTGTTGCGGTGCACCAGCTTGCTGGGGTCGGCCTCCATGATGTCAATCATGGCCTTCTGGGCGTCGGGCATATACATCATGTCCATATAGGTGCCCTTCTTCAAGGGGCAAACAAACTTCTCGCCCTTCACAGCGGCATAGTAAATCTCCACTGCATAGTCGGTGGTGCCGCCACCGGGGAGCGTCTGGTAGCTGATAAGGCCGGGGAAACGCACGCTGCGGGTGTCGACTCCGAAACGGGTGAAATAATAATCCGACAGCAACTCGCCTGTCACCTTGGTCACACCGTAGATGGTGTTGGGACGCTGTATGGTGTCCTGAGGAGTATTGTCGTGGGGAGTGCTGGGGCCGAAAGCTCCGATTGACGAGGGTGTGAACACTGCACAGCCAAACAGACGGGCCACTTCAAGGCAATTCACCAAACTGCCGATACCCACATTCCATCCCAGCATAGGGTTGAGTTCTGCCGTAGCACTCAAAATGGCGGCAAGGTTATAAATGGTGTCAATATTGTAGTTCTTCACAGCCGTTGCAATCTGCATAATCTGTGTAGAGTCGATACGCTCCACCGGGCCGCGCTCGTAGGGGTCACCCTTCAGCGGTCTGAGGTCGCTGCATACTACATTGTTGTCACCATAGATGTCTCTCAAATTACGTGTGAGCTCAGAACCAATCTGTCCACCCGCACCAACAATAAGAATTCTTTTCATTGCTATAAGATTGTTTATTGATTCGTGTAAATTATCAAACTTTTATTATAACGCACAATATAACAACTTGTTGTGTCCATTAACCACAACTTTTTGTTCCTACAAAGATACAAAAAATTTAGTAATGATTCTATTTTTTTGCACTTCCTTCCCCAATTATCGTCCCTCTCCCCTCGGTCTGCCCGTCCGCTCCCATTATTCGTTTTGCAATCACTACACCAATTGCACCTCCGCCGTAGGTTCGCTGAAGGTTCGTTATTTCAACGCTCCTTAAACGGTATTACAACGCTTTTGGAGCGTCGAAATGGCGTTGAAGTAATGTAAAAGTAACGGCGGTGAAGCGACGAAATAGCGGAGCCGTCTTTTAGGACGAGCAGTCGCTTCTCAACTCGCCTCTGTTTAATTGTGCCCACACTGGCGCACTCGCCCCCCAAAGAGCCAAAACAAACAACGATTTCTTCATAACATTAATTTCCTAAAGATGTTTCCTTTAATTTCATTGTTGAAAAAAACAGGTAATTGTTACTTCTTTCATGCAGCACCTGCTGGAGAAAGCGTAGTCGATTTCTGTATCCGGCTCTGCATACCCATACTGTTTTCTCCATCCGCTTTCGACATGTGCGCCCTCCGCACCATAATTTTCAGACATAGTCTCCCCTTGCATCGAATAGATTCCGATAAACTCTCCCACTTTGCCGCATCCAGTTTCGCAACCATCAGCCATAAAGAAGAACTGCTGGCCGTTCTGCTGAACCGACAACCCGAGCACAGGTATGGTTTGATACCTCACCCATCGGCCACTTGTGGTGTAGGTATATTTCTTTGGTATCTTGATATAGTGCCACCGCTTCATGATACCGTTTTGATACACCTCAATCTTCTGGTTTCGGACAATCGGATAGACGGGTACCTTTATTGATTCGTCTTCTGCCAAGGTATCTTTGTAAACGGTGGTCACCAACCGTAATTTAACGCCCTCATGTTCAATGATGGCATATATGGTGTCGTAAAAAGAACCGTCAACTTTATATACTTGTGCTGAAATCTCGCTAATGGAGAACAATAAGCTAAGGCATAGAAGAATCGTCTTTCTCATATCTCAAGCAGTATATGGGTTTTTATTTTGCAAAAATACGATTTTTTTTCAATCTAACATCCTTTTCCCAATATCGCCTAATGGTGTCGGATTACAAATACGACACTAGGACTACGACTGGATCATCTGCCGGGACGGGATGTTGATTGTTTCGACTATTAAAAGAATGCTATTTGTCCTTCGAGGCCGACAAGGCCGGCGGGGGTGGTGGGGACGTTGCGTTTGAAGATGTAGTGCTGGATGACTTTGTCGTCGGTGAGGGTGTGCACGTAGTTGTTGAGAGTGGTGGTGACTTTTATCACGATTGTGTTGTCGCCAGGGTGCAGATGGGGGGCTACATTGTCGTATATCCTTTCGCCATACCATTTCACGCCGCAGCTCTCGCCGTTGACTATCAGCTCGCATATGTCGTATACCTCGCCGAGGTCGAAGATTGGGTCGGAGCCGAGGCTGTCGTAAGGCAGATGGGTGGTGTAGGTGACGGTGCCTGCAAAGTCCTTGAATTGGGTTTGGCGGAGGTCGCAGAGTCGCTGCATGACGGTGTCGCGTGTCCAGCCCTCTATGGCATGGTGGAGCGAGACGTGCCAGCGGGTGTGGATGGGAAAATAATGCTGCCCTTCGCGGTAGGCGGGGGACCATAAAGAGGCGTGGGCGGCCGCTTGGGCATTGGGTGTTTCAAAAATGATGAAGAGGCTTTCGGCGGGAGGGAGGTAGAGCCAGGTGGAACCGTTTTCGAGTGTGAGCAGCTGTTTCTCGTCGGTGGCGGGGTTGTAGACCCAGGCGGTGCGGCCTTGACATATCTCTTTGGGGAAGATGATGGTGGAGCTGACAGCACAGCGTAGGCAGGCGTTGACAAAGAGGAAGATGTCGTCGCCTTGGTCGTTGTGGTAGTGGTTCTGCAGCAGGTAGCGGTCGGGTTCCTCTATCGCGACGGCGTGGGGGAGGTTATAGCGTCGCTGCACGTCGGTGTACCATTCAAGATAGTGGTTGCTGTCGGGTTCTGGCAGAAGGATGAAACGGTTGTCGTCGATAAGTTGTGTGCCGATGCAGAAGACACGTCCCCCCCGATCGGCATAGGAGAGCAACGACCGGATGTCCTCTCCTTCAAGGTAATCGATACGGGGCAGGAAGACGGCCTTGTAGCGCAACTCACCACCGGCCAATGTGTCCAGCAGCCATTCGAACCTTACGAGGTCGGCACTGGAGCCGTTCTTGTGTATAGCCTCCCAGAGCAATGGTGTGATGTCGTAGCCGCTGCCTTTGGGATAGTTTGGGAAGGGTTCGGTTTGCACTCCTATTTCGCCCCACATCTGTTCTGTGGGTGCGAGGATGGCAATGGGTGTCTGCATGTCGGCGTTTTGGAGTATGGCGCTCATGCGGGCGCGATAGTCGTTAAGCAGGCGGAAGTAGGGCCACCAGGTGTTCTGTTCGTTGAGGTAGCTGCCGTATTGCACCCATCCGGGGAAGCCCGCCTGCGGTGGCGAGTAGTTGAATCCGTGCCACACGGAGTGGGTGGTGCCGCTTATGGCGCTCATGTCGCTGCCCAGTTTGAGGAGTTCGAGGGTGGTCTCGAACATGCGGTAGGTGTTGGTCATCTCCTCGGCGCTGACAAGGCGGCGGCCGCTGTGGTGGGCGGCGGAGGATACGTATTTGTTAATCATAGTGTAGGCGCGGCCGCGGCGGTAGTCGCTGTCCGGCATCTCCTCGCCTATGCGGTGGCGCAGATAGTTGGTGGTCCAGCTCTCGCCTTCGGGAATATCGTAGGCCGTGGAACTCAGAAGGGGGAAGAATCCGCGCCCGTAGGCCTGTCCGCGCGAGAGCACCCCTTGCGCTTTGCACCAGTCGGCGAAGACGGTAGTGAATCGTTCGTAGAGGAGCTGAGCTTTGGTACGCTCGAAATGGAGACGTACACTCTGTACCCGCCGTTTGAAGTCGGGCGACTGCTTGGCCCCATATTCATAGCTGACCACTTCGCCCAGCCGTCCGGTCTTGAACATGATGAAAGGAAGCCAAGGCATGATGTCGTAGCCATTGCGGTGGCGGAACTCCTCGGCAAAGTCATCTGTCCAGTTGCTTCCTTCCAGCTCCATGCTGTCGACGAAGTAGGCACGCAGCCAGTTCTTCATGGGGCCTAGGCGATGCTCCAGCCGCTGCCGCATGTGGTCGAGAAAATGCTGCACGGCGGCCTTGTTCATGTGGTCGAGAATGGGGCCCGAGGCACCGGGGGCTCCGTTGATGACGCTGGCAAAGGAGGTGCAGCGCACCAAGGCATAAAGCATGTATTTGCCGTTGGGCGAGGGATGCCAGCCGGTGGTGATTTGGTTGAGGGGATAGATTTTGATTGTATCGCCGGGGAGAAAGATGTCGTTGCGCTGGTAGCTGCTATATACCGAGTCGGGCACAACGAAGAGGTCCACCAGCTCGAACTGGCGGTCGGCATTGGGTTCGGTCACTTTGGGGTCGACGGCATCGAAGATCTGCTGCTTGGTGATAACAAAAGGTTCATTGTTGGTATTGGTCGACCAATCAATCTCGGTGACATAGGTAAGCATCACCTGTGCCCGCCCTTCCATGGGTAGGGTTTCCATTCCGAAGGGCCATCCTGAGCCTACCAGCAGGTCGCAGCCCATGCCAAGTTGCTTGGCTTCGCGGAGGGTAGCGACCAGAGCTTCAAGCCACTCATCGCTGAGCCATTTAAGCGAAGCTACACCGAGGCTATCGCAACGCTTGGCCGGGAACTCGATAGGGTTGATTTCCACACCGCCTATGCCCGCCTCGTGCAGCAGGCGTAGCTCGCGTTTCAGCTCTATAGTGTCCACCTTGTCGCCATTCCACCACCAGCGCACCCACGGGCGTTCCTGGTCGCTTTGGGCAAAGAGCCCCAGCGGAAGCAGGAGGAGAAGGTATAATGCTATCCGTCTTAACATGATGCAAATATACATAAATACTTTGGATTTAAACACAGGTACATGAAATAAAAATATTAAGACACGAATTATCATCATTTTACCATTATGAATAAAAACGTGGGGATTCTTGTTTTTTAGGCGGGAAGATGAGTAGATTTTGTAAATTCGGTTATTTGTGTCAGGTAGTATCTCTGTATACTTTACACTGTCTGTAAACATTCTTTACATATTCCTTCGGGTGGGAAAACGGCTATTCACTACCGTTCAACCGTTTAGCTTTCCTGGCACAGTTCTTGGATGGAATTCTTATGGAAATAAAAATGTAAAGATATGACCCACCGCCTATCGAAACTCATCCTCCTGCTATGCGCTGCCCTCTGTGGACGCAGCCTCATGGCCCAGCCCATGAACCTGCGGCAATGCATGGACTATGCCGTTGCCCACTCAGCACAGATGCGCCTCAGCGCCGCCGACCGCAGCGACGAGCTGGCTGCTTATCGCCAGTCGTTCCTCGCCGCATTTACACCCAATGTCGGGGCTCAAAGCTACGCCTACAACCAGTACGGCCGCAACCTCGACCCCGAAACCAACACCTACACTGACTTCACCACCTTCCACAATGGCTACTCCCTTTCGGGAAGCATCACCCTCTTCGAAGGCTTCCAAGCCCTGGGCAAGATACGCCTCGCCTACCTCCAGAGGCAGAAGGGTCTCAGCCACGAGCAGCAATGTGCCGACCAAGTGCGTATCGCCGTTATGGAGGCCTACTACCAACTGCTATACTACCGCCAGCTGGCCGAAGTGCTGCGACACTCCTGCGCCACAGCCGACAGCGCCCTCACCAAAGTCCGCCGCGAGGAGGAGCTGGGACGCAAAGGCTATGCCGATGTGGTGCGGATGGAGTCGGAACTGGCCGAGCATCAATACCAGCTGGCCGATGCCGAAGGACGACGCGACCAAGCCCTGCTACAACTACAGGAGGCCCTCTGCTGGCCCTCCGACCGTCGCCTCATCATCGCCGACGAGCCCGAGGAGCTGGAACCCCTCGCCA
Organism: Bacteroidales bacterium; assembly: GCA_017441565.1. Taxonomy (GTDB): domain Bacteria; phylum Bacteroidota; class Bacteroidia; order Bacteroidales; family P3; genus Colimorpha. The sequence goes on from JAFRXG010000062.1 coordinate 20,205, forward strand.
CCCCCTCCTCCCCTATCGAGCTCCCTGCCGTTCAGATTGCCCGAGCCGAATTGCGGGAGGCCGAAATCGGAGTCCGTCAGGCACGCGCCGCATGGTCGCCCACACTCTCGCTGGGAGCCGGATGGTCCACCACCTACTACACCTATCCCAACCTCCCCGAATACACCCCTCTCCCCTTCGCCCAACAATGGCAAGCCAACGGGGGCCAGTACATCCAGCTCACCTTAAACATCCCTCTCTACAGCCGAGGCACCCGCTCCCTCGCCCTCCGCAAGAGCCAGAATCAACGCCATCGTGCCCAAGTGCGGCTGGAACAAGCCCTGCGCGAAGACACCAATGCCCTCCGCCGGGCCGCCATCGATGTCGAATCCGCTGAGGCCTCCGCACTCAAGGCACAACGCATGGCCGAGGTGGGTCAGCAAGCTTTTGCCCTCAGCCGCCGACAATTCGAGTTGGGGCTTATCAGCACAATCGAATACCAGACAGCCTCCCAAACCTTTCTCAAAGCCCAAGCCGAAAGCCTCAACGCCCAACTACAGCTGCGCCTAAAACGCCACCTGCTCCGCTACCGCCAAACCGGTATTCTATAAAGAATCTATAAAATCTATCACCTCTATCGTATCTATAAAAACTAAAAAAATGGACCATCCCATACAACCCCCCAAAGGCCTCCGCCGCGCCTTCACCCGCAAAGCCCTCCCCTTCTGGGCTGCCGCCATTGTAGTGCTCTTCGTCCTGTACCTCATCGTGCGACCCCACAACAGCACACAGCGCATCAGCGGCGACACCCTCTCCGTCAGCCAAGTCCTACGCGCCGACTTCGACGACTATATCCGTGTCAACGGTACCGTCATGCCCATGACCTCCATTCAGATTAGCCCCACCGAAGGGGGCATCGTGCAGCAGATTGTGGCCGAGGAAGGCACTAAAGTCAGGGCTGGCGACGTTATCCTGATATTGAGTAACGAAAACCTCGACCTGCAAATCCTCAACGCCGAGGCCGAGCTGGCCGAGAAAGAGAACATCCTCCGCAACACCCTTATCAGCATGCAGCAGCAAAAACTCTCCGTCCGCCAAGAACGCCTGTCCCTACAGGTGGAAGTGCGCCGCGCCAAGCGAGCATTCGAAAGCAGCCAGCAGCTGTGGAACGAACGTCTCATATCCCGTGAGGAATACCTCAAGGCACAGGAGGACTACCAGCTAGCCTGCGACAAACTGGAGGTGGTCAGCGAGCGCGAGCGGCAGGACAGCCTCTACCGCAGCGAGGAGCTGCAGCAGCTACGCGACAACCTAAGCAATATGCGGCTCAACATGGCCATGATACGCCGCCGCAAGGAAAATCTCAGTGTCAAGGCCCCCATCGACGGCCAGATAGGCCTTCTCGACGTGGTGCTGGGGCAGAACATCATCCCCGGGGCGGCCATCGGCCAGATAAACAACCTCGAAAGCTACAAGATTCAAGCCCAGATAGACGAACACTACATTGACCGCGTCACCGCCGGCCTCCACGCCACCTTCGACCGTCAAGAACAGCACTACAGCGCTCGGCTCCGCAAAGTCTATCCCGATGTGCGCGACGGCAAGTTCAAGGCCGACTTCCTCTTTGGCGACACCCTGCCCGACAACATACGCGCCGGACAGACCTACTACCTCAACCTGCAGCTCGGCCAAAGCGAAGAGGCCGTCCTCATCCCCCGCGGCAGCTTCTACCAGCACACCGGCGGCAAGTGGATATACGTCCTCACCGACCCCCACCGCGCCGAGAAACGTACCATCAGCATCGGCCGCCAGAACCCGCAATACTACGAAGTCCTCGAAGGCCTCCGCCCCGGCGATAAAGTCCTCACCGGCAGCTACGACCACTACGGCGACAACGACGTGCTGATTATAGATTAACCCAAACGAAAACGAATAACACATCAACAATATGAACAGTTACTTCAAATTCCTCTCTCGCAACAAGCTCTATGCCGCCATCAACCTGATTGGCCTCACCCTCTCCATGGCCTTCGTGTTGCTGCTGGCCATCTACGTGCAGCGACAACGCACCACCGACCACTTCCAGCAGAATGCCGACCGCATCTACCTCGTGGGCAACGACGAGAACCTTGTCTCGGCCTACTGGCTACATAACCACCTCAAAAACCGCTACCCCGAGATAGAGGCCGCCACCAGTTGGGCTTACGACGAAAAGTCTCCCTTCTATATAGGCACAAGCGAGCAGGCCATCAACACCAATATGGCCTACGCCGACATCGACTTTTTCGACATCTTCTCCTTCCCCTTGGTTGAGGGCAGCGTGGCCGAATGGAAAGCCTCCGACCACCGTTGCGCCATCAGCCGCCAGTTTGCCAACACCCATTTCTCCGGCGAAAGCCCCATAGGCAAAACCCTCCGTTACGGCAACGAGGGCGACCTCACAGAGCTGACCGTTGCTGCCGTCTTCGACGACTTTGGCAACAGCACCCTCAAGCAGCCCGACGTCATCGTCCGTGGCGAAAATTGCGTCCACTACAACAGCGCTAACAACGAGCGGATGAGCAATAGTGGATTCTGTCTCACCTTCGTCATGACCCGCCCGGGTACTGACCTCGCCCCCAAGCAAGACGATCTTCTCAGCTTCATGAAAGAAATCAACTGGACGTACAAAAACGGCATGCAGCATGAGGTCAACCTCATCCCCCTGCTCGACATCTACTTCCTCGACAACTACAACAGCAACCACACCCCGAGTATCAACACCGGCAGCCGCACCTTCGTGGGGCTGGCCACCGCCTTGTGTCTGGTGCTGCTAGCCTTCGCGCTGCTCAACTATGTCAACCTCACCACCGCCCTCTGCGGCCGCCGTGCCAAAGAGATGGCCACCCGTCGCCTGCTGGGAGCCGGACGTTGGCGTGTGTCACTCCAGATGATAGCCGAAAGCACCCTGATGTGTGCCGTGGCTATGCTGCTGGCTGCCCTGCTGGCCGAAGCACTCTCGCCTGCCGCCAGCCGCATGCTCGACTATCCGTTCTCCATCTTCCAGAGCATCACCCTGCCGCGCATCTTGCTGGCCGCTGCCTTCGTGCTGCTCACCGGCCTCGTGGCTGGCATTGTCCCCGCCCTCATCATCCAGCGGGCACAGCCCATCGAGGTGGTTCGCGGCACCCTCCGCACCAAGACAAAGCAAGTCTACAGCAAAATCTTCATCATCCTGCAAAACATCGTGGCCGTCATCATGCTTGTCACTGCCCTCACCATGCTCCTCCAGGTGCACCATATCGTCAATGCCCCCCTCGGCTACAACACCCACCACATCCTCCGTTTCGACAACTACTATGGCCGTGCCGCCGACCTGCTGCCCCTGCGCGAACGCCTTTTGCAGGAACCCTGCATCAAGAACGTGGCTTTCGGCCAAGGCACCCCCTTCCGCGGCACCAACAACAACACCATGAACACCGCCGACGGCCAGGTGGCCTCGTTCCAGATTATCCAAGGCGACAGCAACTATTTCAACATGCTCGGTTTCCAACCCCTGCACGACAACCACAATCCTAAACACTGGTGGCTGAACGAATTCGCCATGAAAAAGTTCGGCCTCACCCTCGACTCCGAAGCCCTGCAATTCGAACAAGAGTCCATGCCCATCGGCGGCTACTACAAAGACTTCAAATTCTACGACATTCTCTCCCCCAACAAGGAAGCACTCATCTATAACCACGGCGAATTCAGCGCGCAAAGCTTTCCCTGGACTATCCTCGTGGAGAACACCGGCAACGACCGCGAAGCCTACGAGAGAGTCAAAGCCATCGTCGCCGAGCTCTTCCCCAACGACATCTTCGACGCCGTCTACCTCGACGACGAAATAGCCGAATTCTTCGCCCCCCAAACGCGCCTCAGCCGTCTCATGGCACTCTTCACCCTGCTCATACTGCTGGTCAGCGCCCTCGGACTCGTGGCCATGAGCACCTACTATATGCAACAGGAGCGCCACACCGTGGCCGTGCGCCGTGTGTTCGGAGCCGAGAGGCAACTGCTGCAGCGACAATTGACCGGTTCATTCATGAAGCTGGTGCTGGTAGCCTTCGTCATCGCCACGCCCATTGCCTATTGGGTGGTGAATCATTTCTACCTCGAAACCTTCAGCTACCGCATACCCCTCTATTGGTGGATCTTCGCCCTCGCAGGCATCGTCATACTCCTTGTCGCCCTCGTGTCGGTCACCTTCCAAGCCATCCGCACCGTGGGTGCCAATCCCGCCTCCATCCTCAATGCCGAGAAATAACATCGTATAATTAAATATCTAAAAATATGCTCAAAGTAGAAAACCTCCAGAAAATCTTCCGCACCGAAGAAATTGAGACCATCGCCCTTAACGGCGTAAGTTTTGAAATCAAAGACGGCGAGTTCGTCGCCATCATGGGACCCTCGGGCTGTGGCAAGTCCACCCTGCTCAACATCCTGGGCCTCCTCGACAACCCCACCGCCGGCCACTACTGGTTCGGCGACACCGAAGTGGGCAACCTCAAGGAGCGTGACCGCACCCGTTTCCGCAAAGGCAACATCGGCTTCATCTTCCAAAGCTTCAACCTCATCGACGAACTCAACGTCTTCGAGAACGTGGAGCTGCCGCTCAAGTACCTCAATATGGGTGCCCGCGAGCGCAAGGAGCGCGTCACCGCTATGCTCAAGCGTATGAACATCAGCCACCGTGCCCAACACTTCCCGCAGCAGCTCAGCGGCGGCCAGCAGCAGCGTGTGGCCATAGCCCGCGCCTGTGTGTGCCGACCCAAGCTCATCCTCGCCGACGAGCCCACCGGCAACCTCGACAGCAAGAACGGCCGCGAGGTGATGAGCCTCCTCACCGAACTCAACGCCGAAGGCACCACCATCGTAATGGTCACCCACAGCCCCAAGGACGCCGCCATCGCCCAGCGCACCATCGACCTCTTCGACGGCCAGATAGTCAACGACTTGAAGAACGAACTGTAATCTGTCACATGATGAACAGAAAAAGCGATTTACTCCTAAAGGTACTCTCTCTTGGGGTAGGCCTGGCTGTAGGCATAGTGCTCATCGCAAAGGTGTGCTTCGAGCTCTCCTACGACAGCTTTTACCGCGACGTGGACCGCATCTACACTATTATGGCAGGCGTCGACCAACAGGGCGAGAAGCATGAATTCCCACAAGTCAGCGGAGCGGTAGCCCCCGGATTCAAGACCGACGTGCCCGGCGTGGAAGAGGCCACCCGCACCACCTTCTATTTCAGCAACCTCAACTTCGTTGACGAGGATCGTAATGTCATTGCCGCCGAGAGCTTTGCCCTAGCCGACACCTGCTTCTTCAAAGTCTTCGACCGCCCCATCCTCTCCGGCAACCCCACTGAGATATTGGCAAAGCCGCTGGGCCTCATGGTGTCGCGCTCCTTTGCCGAGAAGATGGGCGGCGTGGAGCAGTGTGTTGGCAAGACCATTTTCAACGAGGACCAACCCGAACTGAAGATGACTATCCAAGGCATCTTCGAAGACTTCCCCAAGAACGGCTCCATCGATTTCGACCTCATCATGTCATTAGAGAGCTACGCAAAAAGCAGTACCGAAAACTGGGTGGGCAACGACCGCTACATAGGCTTCGTGAAACTGCAATCGAACGTCGACCCCACCACGCTTGCCCCCGCCATCCGCAAAATGCAGGAAGCCCACCAGCCATTAGCAGAGTTGGAGAAAAACGGCACAAAACTGTGGTATACGCTCACACCCCTCATCAAAGCCCACACCCAGCAGCCCGAGGTCCGCTTCATGGTGATACTGCTCTCCATCGTGGCTGTTCTGCTGATAACCATCAGCCTCATAAACTACATCCTCATCGTAATCTCCTCCATGGTGCACCGTGCCAAGGAGATAGGCGTGCGCAAATGCTATGGTGCCACCGCTGCCGACATCTATGCCCTGTTGGCTCGCGAGGCGGTGGTGCATCTGCTCCTCTCCCTCGCCTTGGCGACGGCTGTTATTTTCGCCGCTCGAGGGGTGATACAGAACCTGCTGGGGGTGCCGTTCCAGACATTGCTCGTCCCTCAAAGCCTCGTGGCCATCGGTCTGGTGCTGATGCTGGTACTGTTTGTTTCCATCGTCGTTCCAGCCAAGCTCTATCTGCGCATCCCCGTCTCAGTGGCTTTCCGCAACTATAGCGAGAACTCCCGCCGTTGGAAAATAGCCTTTCTCGGCATTCAGGTCCTCATCAACGTGTTTATCATTGCACTGATTATTGTCCTGTCGCTGCAATACCGGAAGATGGTAAATGCCGACCATGGCTACGACTACCAGAATACCTATTCCGTCGCCATCTTCAGCAACGGCTACGAGGCGCAGCAGCGAGTGCTGGAGGTTCTCTCCACCTTTCCCGAGGTGAAGGCCGTGGGTGCAGCCTACAACCCGCCTTTCGTGCCTCCCAGCGGCGACAACGTCTACCTGCTGGGCGA
>JAFRXG010000063.1:0-16237 GCA_017441565.1 Bacteroidales bacterium
GGAACCGTTAGAAAGTTGTGACACTATGGTTTCCGTCAGCCTAACACTGTTTGACGGAATTGCTGGAATAGAAGATTATGTAGCAAAAGAAGACATTCAAACTTATCAGACTATTGTCGCTGGCCAAACGATAAACTATACTGCAGGAAGAGAAATAGTGTTTAAAGACGGATTTATTGCAGAATATGGCAGTGAGATAAGTGCACAAATAACCCCTTTAGATTGTGTTGTATCATGCCCTGAAATTAATGTTGAACAATGGATAAACCATTGCCATATTGGTGGTACTATAACATATCATGTTCTCAATGCGAATTATTACGAATACACAATATACTCACAAATAGGTCAACTTGTATATCATTCTGAAGGAGCAATAACGTCAGATATTGTTGACGTCTGGAACAATATTAATTATACAGGGACTTTTTTCTACACCATAGTTTTTATATCAAATTGTGGAGATACTGTGTCAAAAACGGGCATACTCAGTCTTTCGTCGTCCAAAAATCCCCCAACGAATACTGCTGAATCGAATATAGTACAGGAAATTAATGCCTCTGACGACATGTTGCAGATATATCCAAATCCGGCAACCAATAACATTAATATTATGGTTGATTCGCCATTGCCGTATTCTATGAAAATGTATGATACTAAAGGCAATATTTTCCTACAATGGGATTATTTAACAGTAGAGAAACTTGTTGTCAACACAAACAACCTCAATTCAGGAGTATACTATTTGGGTGTACAATCGGGAGCGAAATTTGTCACAAAAAAAATTGTAATACAATGAAAAGTGTTTTTTATATCACAGCTGCCGTTGTCACAACGTTATTTTTTTATGGGTGCACAAAAGATTATAGTGACATTGATGAACATGTTTGGAAACTCACCAAAATTGAAACAGTGAACGGTTTTTCTTCGAAAACGCCGAACATAGAGCGGCCAGAACGAGAAGACCGATACTGGCTTCGGTTCAATAAAGAACTTGCTATAGCCCAAATGTTTCTGATTGTAAATCGTTGGTCCGCACACTATCAAATAGTCCAAAACGGGTCAATAACTCTATCAGGGAGCACTACAACTGAAGTTGGGTATAACGGAAACGAAATATGGGTTGAAGATACGATTAATGCTTATGGTTCAGACACCTTTGATTACGCTATAGACGGGAAAAAACTTATAATCCAATCCCCAAATATAGCTATGACCTTTCTATGCATTGAATAGTTATAATTCTTATAGCAATCACTATGTATTCGTTTTATTTCGAAAACGGATTGCACGGATTACACGGATATCAATCCGTTAGATTAGTGAAATCCGTGTTCAATATGAATTTTTAGAGAAAACACTTCATGGTGTGGGTGCGGTTGGGGTAGAAGAAGTCCATGCACCAGCGTTTCCGCGGTGGCGGGAAGCTGCCCAGCATTAGCAGACGGCCGCCTGGTGGGAGGAAGGGCTGTAGGGGATGCCGCTCGATGCCGATAGTGTGCGGGTCTGGCATATCAGAAGAAGATTATTGATTGAGGGTGGCTTCGGGTTCCTTTTTGTCCCCACGGATGCGGTCGACGATGAGGGCTATGGCTCCGTCGCCGGTGACGTTCCCAGCTGTGCCGAAGCTGTCCATGGCAATGTAGATGGCAATCATCAGCCCCTGCATATTGGAGTCGAAGCCCAGCATGCTGCTCAGTAGTCCAAGGGCTGCCATGATGGCCCCACCTGGCACACCCGGTGCTGCAACCATGGTGATGGCCAGCATCATGATGAATCCGATATAGGTGCCGAAATCACTGGGCAGCCCCATGCTGAGCGTGATGGCGTAGGCCACTGCTGTAATCTTCAGGATGCTGCAAGGCATATGGATGGTGGCGCAGAGGGGTACCGTGAAGCTGGCGGTCTCTTCGCGAACGCCGTTCTTGATGGCTTGCTGTAGCGTGACAGGGATGGTGGCGGCCGAAGAGGCGGTGCCCAGCGCGGTAACGTAGGCGGGCAGCATGGTAACGAGTGCCTTAAATGGGTTCTTATGAGCAATCGGGCCGGCCACAAAAAAGAGGAACAACAGTTCGGTGACGTGGAGCAGGAAGATGAATCCTACAATCTTCAAGAAAGCACCCAGCACGGCTCCCACATGCCCTTCGGCACCCATCTGAAGGAAGATGCCAAAGATATAGAGCGGCAGACAGGGGATGATGACCTTGGTGATGACAGTGGTGACCACATCGCGAAAATCCACCAAGAAGCCCCTCATCGTGGTGCCGGTGATGGTAGCAGTGGTAAGACCCAGGATGAAGGCAACCACCAAGGCGGTGGTGACCGAGATAAAGGCCGGCATCTCAATGGTGAAGTAGGGGGTAAGCGTATTGCTCATATCCATATTGCTCAAGGCGGAGAGGCCGTTGCCCAGAATGTGCGGGTAAGCCAGCTTACATGAGAAATAAGAGAACGCGCCCGACAGCACGGTGGAACTATATGCCAGCACTACTGTGATAAGGAGCAGCTTGCCCGCCCCTTTGCCGAGGTCGGCGATGCCGGGAGCTACAAGCCCGATGATAAGCAGCGGGATGAACATCCCGAGGAAGTTGCTGAAGATGGAGTTGAACGTGAGGAACACGCGTACTGCCCATCCGGGGAAGAAGAATGAGCACACAATGCCGAGGGCTATGGCAATTAGGATTTTGGGGAGGATGCCGAACTTTTTCATGATTATGACGGTTGAGAATTAAAACAAATATCAGTGTACAACTAGCATATGGCACTAATTGTACACTGACAGAGTATACACCAATAGGCGTTGTGCCGATAGGCTACGGTCACCTACTTGTTGTAACGCTGGCACTCCTTAGGAGTGACGCAGGTGCCGGTGGCACGGCAGACGAGGATGCGTTCTTCAAGCACCTCAGCTGCGCTGGCACTGATTTCGGGCAGGGTGCGGATGACCTTATAGGCCTCGAATTTCATCTTGCGGGAGGTGTTGCCCACATGGGTGATCTCGCCGTAAGCTTCAATATAATCACCGGCATAGACCGGAGCCTTGAATTCGACCATGTCGTAGGCGCAGAAAAGGCCTTCGTCGCCGTCCTGTTTGATCAGGAGCTCGGTGGCCACGTCGCCAAACAGGTGCACCATGTGCGCACCATCAACCAGATTTCCGCCATAGTGGGCGTCTTTTGCGCTCATACGAACGCGGAGCATAGAGGTTACTGCCATTGTGAAGTAGTTTTTATTTTTTGTAATCTTAATTATATAGCGTTGAACGATTGCACCTTGTGGTATTATTGCCTATGATGGCAATCGCTATTTACTGCTTGCAAAAATACACAATTTTGATTAGATGGCAAAATATTTTTTTTGTGGTGTAAGAAAAAGTACGTATCTTTGCAATCGCAAAGTCCCGAGAGAATGGGGACTTAAACAATGAGTTATTAACAGCATTACTATTATTCACATTCGAATCAAAAGCGTCGGAACCTGGAGATTTCTAATTGGATAATAGTTCACGGAGAGTGAACGAAACGGTGCTGCACAGTATGATTGTATGCTACACCATAGGTGTAGGCATCTAACTGTGCAGCGGGGTTCATCCGACGCTCCTCGTGAATGTGATAGAAAGGTCTACACCTTTCTTGTATCCAATAGTGATTGATGGCAATGCACAAAGCTGTCAATCAAATGGCAAACACCACATTGACCAATGCCCGAGAGGCAAAACAAGATGAGTTTTACACTCAATACTACGACATAGAGCGCGAGGTAGAGGCATACCTCGACTACAACCCCGATGTATTCCGTGGCAAGACAGTTCTGCTGCCCTGTGACGACCCCGAGTGGAGCAATTTTACCAAGTACTTCGCTCAGAACTTTGAGCGATTAGGATTGAAAAAACTCATCAGCACCAGTTATGCCATTGAGCGCAAACAGGAACGCTACGGCATACAGTTGTCGCTGTTCGAGACGGAGTTCGAGACGCGCTCGCCGCAATATGACAAAAAGAAGACTCGCTCGCACGGTAAGATATTCGTCCTCGAACGCGATGCCAGCGGTGACGGCTACATCGACATCAACGACTTGCAATGGCAATACCTCAAAGGCGATGGCGACTTTCGTAGTGCAGAAGTGACCAAACTTCGCGACGAGGCGGATGTGATTGTTACCAATCCTCCTTTCTCTCTATTTAGGGAATTTCTCGCCTGGGTTGTTTCTTCAAATAAAGAGTTACTTTTGATAGCAAATAAAAACTGTATAACGTATAAGGAAGTTTTCCGTCTTATAAAAGGTAATCTGCTATGGGTCGGAAAAACCCCAATGAGTCAGGACTTATTGTTCGAAATACCAGATAGTATGGTCAATTCATTTATAATAAATGGAAAAGAGGGAAGCAAATATAAGGTGATGAATGGAAAGGTGTTAGGCAGGTCTTCCAGCGTATGGTTTACCAACATGGAACACGGGCGTCGTCATCAGCCGCTAGAACTTATGACTATGGAAGACAATATTCGTTATAGTAAGCACAAACAAGTAGTAGGTCAAGAATATAAACGCTATGATAATTATGATGCGATTGAAGTCCCTTTTACAGATGCAATTCCATCTGACTACAATGGTGTCATGGGCGTTCCTATTTCATTTTTGGACAAATATTGTCCAGAACAATTTGAGATAATTGGCATGTGCGCATCTGCTGGTTATGACCCAGAAATAGTTGGCATTCCTTTTAAAGGAGGAAAAGATGCAAGGCCGCTGATTGATAAAAAGAACACTTATGCGCGCGTATATATAAAAAGAAGAAGATAAATGCATACAGAACAGAAACAGTACACCGTCGCGGAGTTGTGTGACGGGTTTGTGTACAATGAATTGGAAGAGAAAGGTCTCTAGGGTCTTTTAGGGCGGCTGACCATCACGCCGAAGTATCAACGCAACTATCTTTATGCTGAGGACAATGGCAAGAAGAAGGTAGCGGAAATAATCGTAAGACCAAACGGATTAAGACACAGAAAGGAATCAAAGAAAATGATAGACATCAAGGCACCAGAACATCGGGCGCGAATCTATTCCAAAATGTTCTGTGATAGGTTTGAAGGTAATGTTAGAGCCATCATTTATATACTAGCATCGTACACACCCAGTGGTAATATTCGAATACCATTCATCTGCGCTAATACGCGTAATTATCTTGTCGTAAACGGTAAAAACCATTCAGCAGAAAACAAATAAAACAATAAAGTAACAACATTATGAACGCACAAGGAAGAAAAGAAATTGCGAAGTATATTGCTTCGCTAAATGAAATCAAAGACAAACTCGACTCCATGAAGGACGACGAGGAAATGAAGTATGACAACATGCCTGAGGGCTTGCAGGAAAGCGAGCGTGGCGACCAGATGCAGGAGGCAATAGATGCCTTGGACAATGCCGTCAACAGCCTTGATGAGGCCATCGACAGTCTGAATGAGATTTAACCCCAACAAAAACAACAGACAATGATTACCTTATGTATTCTTTTGGCTCTTCTGTCGGATGGCTCTGGCTATCTGACGGGAAAAGGAAGCAAATTTAAATGGTAGAATTTGTTCCCCAAGCAGCCGCTGGGCAGAGACCATAATCGGAGCGACACCGACAGCGGCTCAGATTTGCAGATTAATAATACACATTTTTAAGTAGCTATGGAAACGTTTTTGAAACAGTATACCGTCGCAGAGTTGTGCGACGGGTTTGTGTACAATGAATTGGAAGAGAAGGGTCTCTATGGCCTTTCGGGACGGCTGACCATCCAGCCGGAGTATCAACGGAACTATCTTTATGCCGAGGATAATGGCAAGAAAGAGGTGGCTGTGATCGACTCGGTGCTGAAACAATACCCATTGGGGCTTCTGTATTTCAACCGTCTGCCCGACGGACGACTTGAGGTGCTGGACGGGCAGCAACGCATCACTTCGTTAGGACGTTTCTTGACCGACAAGTTCTCGGTAATGAGCGACGAACTCCCCTATCGGTTTCACGCTCTCCCTAAGGACAAGCAGACCCTTGTTGAAAACACCCCCTTGCTCGTGTATGAGTGCGAAGGGACCGAGAGCGAGATTAAGCAGTGGTTCCAGACTATCAACATTGCCGGCATACCTCTCAACGAGCAGGAGGAGCTGAATGCTGTCTACAGCGGCCCATTTGTCACCAAGGCAAGGGCAGTGTTCAGCAACAGCCGCAACGCCAACGTGCAGAAATGGGGTGCTTATGTGCGCGGTTCGGTGAAGCGACAAGACTTCCTCAATACGGCTCTTGAATGGGTGAGCCATGGGCAAGTGGAGGAGTATATGCAGGCTCACAGACGCGACACACAGATTGATGAATTGCAAACGCACTTCAACGATGTTATTGCGTGGGTGGAGAGCATCTTCACAAAGCCTTACAGTGAGATGTGCGGGCTGAAATGGGGACAACTTTACGACAAATATCATGACAAACCTTACAACTCTAAAGAGATGACAGCCAAAGGTGCTGAGCTGATGGACGACCCCTGCGTGAAGAATCGTAAGGGCATTTTTGAGTACCTGATGGGTGGCGAAGAGGATACGCGGTTGTTGGATGTGAGAGTCTTTGATGATGCCACTAAGCGGCGAGTGTATAAACGTCAGACCGAAGATGCTCGGCGTAGAGGCTTGAGCAACTGCCCGCTTTGCGCTCTAGGGCATGAGGCACGCCGTACGAAGATATGAGGCGAGAAGGAGATGGATGCAGACCATGTCAAAGCATGGAGCCAAGGAGGTGCCACTACGGAGGATAACTGCCAGTTGCTTTGTCTCACACACAACCGTGCCAAAGGTAATCGGTAAAAGGGGCGTGTGTTTTTCCGGGTCAAAGGGGAAGCCCCACAATAGCCTGATTCGGCTATCTGAGCAAAAAACAGCGGGTCGCCGTCGTGCCGACGCGACCCGCTGATGGTTAGAGGACCAAAGTGTCCTTATTTCTTGATGATGAAATCGACGAAAATACCGGGGGTCTTGACGTTTTCGGGGGCGATGGTGCCGGTCTTGACAATCTCCTGAGGCTCGACGATAACCACGTCGGCTGCGGTGGCCATCATGGGGCAGAAGTTCTGTGAGGTGCCTTTGTAAACCAGGTTGCCGCTCTCGTCGCAGATGTTGGCCCCGATAATGGCCACGTCGGCGCGAATGGGCTTCTCAAGGAGGTATTCCTTGCCGTCGACAGTCACTTTCTGCTTGCCGTTCTCGACCACGGTGCCAAGACCGGTGGTGGTGAGCACACCTCCAAGGCCAGCACCAGCAGCACGAATCTGCTCTGCCAGCGTGCCCTGGGGCTGAAGGGTGACATGCAGCTCGCCAGCATTCATCTGGTCGATGGTGTTGTTGTTCGTGCCAATATGGGTGGCGATAAGGTTCTTCACCTGGTGGTTGGTAATCAGTTTGCCAACTCCCACTTCAGGATATGCGGTATCGTTACAAATGATGGTGAGGTCTTTTACGCCTTTTTCAACCAAAGCGTCGATTAAAGCAATGGGATTTCCTACGCCGAGGAATCCGCCTACCATTACAGTCATGCCGTCGTTAATTTTGTCGGCAGCTTCTTTTACAGATACAAATTTGTTCATGAGTATATATTTATTTCTAACTATTATCTTTCGGTTTTCTTTGCCTTCGGGCAGTCTGTTTCTTAATGACAGGTACTCGTTTTGGGCGAACTTATTGTCTGTCTATTAATATATTCCAATAAAAAGTTGTCACTCGTATCCTATTCGTAATCAAATTGCAAATATAAGACTTTTTTCTCACTCTGAAAAAAAATTTTGTCTATTTTGCAAAATCTGTGTACTTTTGCATCGATTTTTGAGTTATTATAGTGCAGAGAAAAATAGACTGACTGAAATGAAAAAAATTGCAACGATATTGGTGGCAGCCTTCGCCTTCTGCTGCGGGGCTTACGCACAGGATTATGTCGTCCCGGTGGAGACTTGGGACTATGAGGAAATCAATGGTAGCAACTATCACGGCTACAACTTCCACGAAAGCTGGGATGTTGACTTCACCATCGAAAACCAGGATGGCCGCTATACCCCCACCGAGGAGGATATCGCCGAGGCCGAACGTCTGATTCAGAAACGTCTCGCCTACGTCAACCGTCACCACATCAACCAGGAGGGCGACTGCCCCGTGGTGGATGAGCATATCCGCAAGTACGAACGTCAGTATGTGGGCTTCACCGACATTACGGGCTGCCGTATCGTGTGGGTGAACTTCGTTTGGGATGAGAGTGCTGCCGAGCGTCTGAAACAGGACATCGTACTCACCGAAGGAGGCTGTGGCCATTATTGGCATATCAAGGTAAACCTCTCGACGGGCAAAGTCTACGGCTTGGAAGTGAACTCCTTGGGTGATGTCAAATACATACCCCGTACCAAGAAGCCGGCTCACCGCATCAGCCGTCCCCGTGCGCCTCAGGCTCCGGGCAAGATACGCAAGACCGGTATCCCGCACGACCCCAACGAGGCTAGATTCTAAGGGGTGGTCAAATAGGTAGAAATTAGTTCTTCTGAGTACTCCGAGTAATCTGGGTACTCAGAGTTTTTATTGAAAATACAAATCGCTAGTAATGAAAAAGACCTTTATCGCCCTCTTCCTCCTTTCTTCAGTCATGGTCATGGCTCAGAAACCCCGTCCCGATGCTTTCGCCCCCCTGCCCGACACCTCCCTCTCTCCCAAAGCCGTCGACATGGCCACCACCCTTGATGAGATGGATGCCTGGAACCGTTACCCCACCTACGAGGTTTATGTGGCCATGATGCAGCGTTTTGCCGACAATTACCCTGACCTATGCCATCTCGACACCATCGGCACCTCAATCCAGGGCCGCCTTATCCTCTCGTTGGCCATCACCGGGTCGGCACTCACCGACAACTACCGTCCCGAATTCTTCTACTCCTCCACCATGCATGGCGACGAGGTGACGGGCTTCTACCTCATGCTGCGCCTCTGCGACACGCTGCTCCGCAGCTACGGCATCTCGCAGGACATCACCAGCCTCCTCGACCGCACCCGCATCTGCATCAACCCCCTCTCCAATCCTGACGGCACCTACCATGGAGGCAACAGCACCGTTGCCCGTGCGTGGCGTTATAATTCCGACTATGTGGACCTCAACCGCAACTACCCCGACCCCTTTGGCACCGACCCTCTCGAACCACTGCAGCCCGAGAACGAGGCAATGATAGACTATGTGTCCCAGCACAATTTCCGCCTCTCGGCCAACCTCCACGGAGGTTCCGAGGTGATGAACTACCCGTGGGACAGCTTCACCTCCAGCCAGCAGCTCAACGAGCATAGCGAATGGTGGAAGGAGGTGTGCAAACGCTTTGTCGACACCTGTCGGCTGGTGGACAGCCAACGTTTCCGCGATGTCAACACCAGAGGCTACATCAACGGTGGCGACTGGTATGTCATACACAATGGCCGACAGGACTACTTCAATTACTACCACAACATGCGCGAGCTCACCATGGAGCTCTCTTCCTCTAAAACGCTCTCCACCACCCGCCTCAACCACTACTGGCAGTGCCAGTCGCAGGCCCTTATCAACTACATCAAGGAAATCCACAACCTCGACGACACCTCGGCCGTAAGCATCTGTCCCCAGCCCCAACCTAAGGCAGCGAACATCTGCGTCTACCCCAACCCCACTACCGGCAGCGTCACCGTCCGGGGCCTCTATGGCAGTTATCATTACGACCTCTCCGACCGTCCTTCGGGGGTTTATATCCTCAATGTCGAAGGCCGTCCGGTGAAAGTGGTCAAGCGCTGATGCCCCGCTATTCGCATATCTCCGTGGCCGTCCCCATGCTGGACGAGTACGCGAACATCCCTGCCTTTCTGCAACGGCTCCGCCGGCAGACCTTCACCCGGTTCACCCTCTACTGCTGTGTGAACAACGACGAGGGTGGTGCGGGCTTTGAAGGCAACCAGCGCAGCCTCGAACTCTTGCGGCAGGAGAGCGTCATCCCCGTCATAGTCATCGACCGCAGCTCCCCTGGAAAGGGATGGACTGGCAAGAAGAAAGGAGTTGGCTGGGCACGCAAGCTGCTCTTTGAGCGTATCATGGAGGAACATGAAGATGACGAGCTGGTGGTGAGTCTCGATGCCGACACCGACTTCGACGACGACTATCTCGAAGCCCTCTTAGCCACCATGAATGAGCATCCCGGCTGCAACGCCTTCAGCGTCCCCTATTACCACCCTCTCAATCACGACGAGGCGCTCGACCGTCCGATGCTCCGCTACGAATGCTATATGCGCCACTATCTGTTGGGACTGCTGCGTATCGGCAGCCCCTATGCCTTTACCGCCTTGGGCAGCGCCATGGCGTTCCCCCTTTGGGCATATCGCCGCGTAGGTGGCATCACCCCCCTGCAAGGAGGCGAGGACTTCTATTTATTGCAGAAATTCGCCAAGACAGGCCGTTTGGTGAGCCAATTTGTCGAACCCTATCGTGGGTGGGGCATGGTGGTACGTCCGCAGGGGCGCGTCTCCTCGCGCGTGCCTTTCGGCACAGGCCCTGCCATAGCCAAAGGCATTGCAAGTATGGACGAGAGCTATCCGTTCTATTCGGATGAAGGCTTCGCCGCCGTCAAGGCCACCTACGACCTCTTTCCCGCCCTCTACGACGGCGATGTCGAAACGCCCATGTCCTCCTTCCTCCGGCAGCAGCTGGCCACCGACGACCTCTGGTCGTCCCTCCGTGCCAATTTCAAGAGCCGTGACCTTTTTGTCCGTGCCTGTGCCGAGCGGGTCGACGGTCTCCGCATTCTCCAGTATCTCAAGAACACCCCTGCATACCGTCTGCCCGCGGCCTCCCTCCCTGTCGATTTTCTCCACGACTCGGTCTCCCGCCTTGACGAATATCGCAACAGCCTCTTCGCCGAAGAGATGACGCTCCGCCACCCCCTCAATATCACGCCGGACAAACCTAATTAACAATACTTTACTTCTTTGGTGCTTCTAATTTTTTTATGTATTATTTCTTATGGAAAAACAAAGTACGTGGAATGTTTGAAGGGAACATGATGAAAAGTCAAAATAAAGGGTGTGATGCCTCTGACTTCGTTGTGAGGGCTATGGTAAGCGCAAGAGCAATTGTTGTTTTTTTGTGTAGGTGGTGAAACGATAAGGTCAGGACAAATGGGAAACAGAGTTATAGTCTTTTGATTAGGAATATGATAAATGATACCTTGTGCCAAGAGTTGAAGCGATATGCCGCGGAGTATGAGGCGGAGGCTTTTTTGCAAGGCGACCCGTCATGGTTTATGCATCAGGTGGAGGGTTTGGCAAATCAGGAGGCGACAGCGTTCGTGGCATCGTGCCTTAGTTATGGCAGCCGCAAGCAGTTTATGCCCAAGATTCAGTGGCTGTTGGATTGTGCCGGCGGTGAGATGGACGCATGGGTGCGCGAGGGTGGTTTTGAGGCGGTGTTGCCTGCCGAGGGTTGCGGTTGTTTTTATCGGCTCAACACCGTAGGTCAGATGAACGCCTTTCTGAGGGCGTACCGACGTTTGTTGTTGGAGCATGGCACGTTGGGAGCGTATGTGAAGGAGCGGGCCGACAGCGGTCTTGCTGCGGTGGAGACGATATGTGGCTATTTCTCAGGTGAGGGGGCAGGCGGTCTGGTGCCGCAGGACGCGCGGTCGGCATGCAAGCGGGTGTGTATGTTCCTGCGCTGGATGGTGCGGAGCGGGTCGCCGGTGGACTTGGGGCTGTGGGCCGATGCTATTGACCGTCGCACCCTCATCATGCCCCTCGACACGCATGTGCTGGCCGAGTCGAGGCGGCTGGGGCTGCTGCAATGCGGCTCCGCCACCATGTCGGCCGCCCGGCGGCTCACGCAAAAGTTGTCAGAAGTGTTCCCCGACGACCCGCTGAAGGGCGACTTTGCCCTGTTTGGGTATGGGGTGTGGCGAGAGGGTGTGGAAGTGTGTTAGTTGTCGGGGTGGGCGACGAGGGTGCTGAGGGTTTCGTTGAGGGCTTCTTGGTTGTCGGTGATGACCATGAGGCGGTCGCCGACGTGGAGCGGGGTTTTGCCGGTGGGGACGAAGTAGTTGTCGCCCCGTTTCACCATGATGGCGAGGGTCTTTTCGGGCATCTGGAGGTCCATGAGGTGCTTGCCGTGGGCGAGCATGGGTTTGGTGATTTCGATTTCGGAGGTGGCGGATTTTATCTCTTCGGGGAAGTCGATGTCGAAGTTTTCGATTTTGGGTTTGTCTTCGGGTGGGTCGGACACCCGCAGCCAGTGTGCCATGGGCGAGAGGGTGGTGCCTTGCAGCACAAGGCTCGCCAGGGTGCAGAGGAAGACGATGTTGAAGACGATGTCGCTGTCGGGTATGTCGGAGGCACGGCACAGGATGGCGAAGATGATGGGCACTGCTCCGCGCAATCCGCCCCAGGAGACGAAGAGTTTGTCGCGGAAGTCGTATTGGCGGAAGAAGGCGAGTGAGGCGAACACACTGAGAGGCCACGTGACGAATATCATGATGATGCTGATAATCAGCCCAGGGATGAGGACTTCTTTGAGTTCGGATGGGTTGACCAGCAGGCCAAGGGTGAGGAACATGGTGAGCTGGCTGAGCCACGAGATGCCTTCGAAGAAGCTGCGGGTGGAGCGTTTGTGAATGAATTTGGAGTTGCCAAGGATGAGTCCGGCGATGTATACGGCGAGGAAGCTGTTGCCTTGAAGGTAGTGGGTGGAGGCGAAGATGAAGAAGCAGCCGGTGAGGACGAGGATGGGATAGAGGGCGGCATTGTCGATGTTGATGCGGTTGATGAGCCATACGAGTGCTTTGCCCATGAGGAAGCCTGACACGGCGCCTATGGCCAGCTGCATGAGGAGCAGTCCGAGGGCACCCCAGTAGTTGGGGTGGCCGCCCTGCTGGATGAGGGAGATAAAGGTGATGGTGAGGACGTATGCCATGGGGTCGTTGGCACCGCTTTCCAGTTCGAGGGTAGGGCGGAGATTGTGCTTGAGGTTCAGCCCTTTCTCACGTAGGATGGAGAAGACGGAGGCGGAGTCGGTGCTGCTCATGGTGGCGGCTAGGAGCAGGCAGCCCATGACGCCGGTGGCGAAGCCTTTGTGGTGGCCGATGAGGGGGAAGAGGATGAGGCCTGTGCTGACGGCGGTGAGGAGTACGCCAAGTGTGGCAAGGGTGATACCGGGGCCGAGCACGGGGCGTATGTCGGCAAAGCGGGTGTCAAGGCCTCCCGAGAAGAGGATGGCACACAGGGCTACGGAACCGACCATGTGGGCGACCTTGATGTTGTGGAAGTTGACTAGTTGCAGTCCGTCGCTGCCAAACAGCATGCCTACGCCAAGGAACAGCAGGAGGGCGGGGACACCCAGTTTGCTGCCGGCCTTGCTGACGAGGATGCTGGCAAAGAAAAGTACTGAGATGACGAGGAGGAAGAATTCGATTTGCATGGCATTGTATGGCTTGAGAAAAGAGGGCTATGTGTTGCGGCACATAGCCCTCGGTTCATGTTAATGGATTAAGGATAAGATGGCGGACAAGTCCTCGCCCATGAGGGTGACGACGGGACTGGAGGTCTCGAGGCGCGAAGTGTCCATGCGGCCTGTCTGTAGGAGGGCGATGCTGTGGTCGCAGCTGTAGACGATGCGTAGCACCGCGTTGGAGCTGACCACAGGGGAGAGGGTCTTCAGCAGTTTGATGTCACCTTTCTCAAGTGCTTCGGTGCAGAACTGGAAGTCTTCGGTCGAGAGGTATAATGTCTTGTCGTGCATAGGCGAGGCGGTGGGCAGGTAGTAGTAGTGCCATAAGGTCTTGGTGACACACAGCACAGCCCATACGACACCTACGGCGGCAGAGATGAAGCCGAGGGTGAGCAGGGTGGTTTGCAGGGTGTCGGAGGTGTGTAGGGTGTAGGCGGCTAGCAGAAGGGCGGCACCAAGAATAGTGATGATGATAGGTGCCAGTGGCGAGTTGCCACGGCGTTCGATTTTCCCATTCATCTGGGTGGTGATGTATTCGTTTAGTTCCATGATGGTTACTTGTTAATGTTGTTGATGATTATTTCGGTGAGAGGCTCCATCTGCCGCGAAGTGGTGGCGCGAAGCAGCTGGGAGTAGAAGATGGTTTCTTCTTTGTCGCTATAGCGCATCAGCACCAGTTGGGGCTGTGAGTTTTTTTTGATGGAGGAGAGTGCCTTTTCGTCGTGGGCATTCAGCGCATCGATGATGTGCTGTTGTTCGGCAGGGGCGTAGTAGGTGAGTTCGGGTTCTAGTATCTTGTGCAGATTTCTGTGATAGGGTCGGTGACTGTCGCCAACGAGGTAGTACAACAGCGTTAGAATGAGGCTGAAGCACCCTAGGAGGGCGAAGCATATCAGGTCGGAGGAATAGGCCGCAGGGATATTGTTGTTGAGCAGCGCGATAAGGCCGCATGCCAAGCCGACGGCTGTCACCGCCCATGCGGGCCAAAGTGGGAGGGTGACGCGGCGTATTTCGGGTAAGGTGTATATTTGTTTTTTGATATTTTCCATAGTTATAATATGTTGCATGAGTTGTGGCATCGCCACACTGTGTGTTGTATAGCACAATATGCTGTGGGTACAACGGTGTACCAACGGCAGTCAGCCAACGATGGAGGCTGAGTGAATGATATGGAAAATGAATCAGAGGCGGAGGAAATGCCACAGATATAGCGAGCTTTTGGGCTCGTGGTCGGGAGGCACGCCAGTTTTGGCGGGATGCCCCTGCATACCCGGCAACAGCACAGGAAGGTGCATGGAGGGGGTGTAGCTGTAGGGCAGTCGCACGGTGTTTGGCGCAGGGACGGTGGGCTGTCCGATGACGAACAGTATGTCCTGTAGGCCAACATCCTGCCATTGGGGACGGTTGTCGTCGGTTTGGCTGAGGCAGTTGGCGGGGTTGGTGAAGTCGGTTGCGGATGCCGGTTGGCAGTGGGCATTTTGCAGTGCAACCAACAGGAAAAACAAACACCCCATACGCCGCAGGGCGTTGTGGGCAGATGGCTCGATGGGATGATTTGTCTTCATATTTGTTGCTAACGGCGGATTGGCTGTTTTATTATGCCATGGGATGTTCTTTTTTTTCGGGGTAGGAGAGTGTGGTTAAATATGCTGTCGGGTCAGGTTTTACCAAAGCGTTGCATTGGGGGGCTGTTAGGCCGAGTACGAAGCGTTAGCGGTGGCCCGTGGAGCAGACCACGCACAGGGTGGTATTCAGCCATAGTACATGGCCGCCGTAGGGTTCCATACGGCGGATGGTGGAGAGTGGGATTTGGGCCGATGGGGTGGAGATGAGCCATGTGCGGCAAGACATGAATGGCAGAAAGAGGTCTATGGCAAAGCTTGCAATATGGTGTATGACAACGATGTGGTTGTTGTGGTTTGATTGGCTGGGGACTTTGTTGGTTGCCAGGACTTCCATAAAGCCTACAGGTTGTTTTGCTCTTTGATGCCTTGAAGGAATGCGGGCAGCCCGTCGGGGCAAGAGGCGAGGGGCAGGACAACGCCGACCCTTGGCGAGCGCATCAGGTAGATGTTGGTCTTGGTGAAATGGATGGCTGTTAGCTGCTTGTAGGTGATATTGGCATTGGCGTTGGAAGTTGATTGCTCGTAGTGGTCGTCGAAGAAAAGGATGGTCTGCTCAGAGCCTCCTTCTTTTACTACGTATTGGCGATAGTAGCGTTTGGCGGTGAAGTCGATGCCGATGGTGTACATCCAAATGAATAATAACATGCCGACAAGCATTCCCACGGATAAGGGTACGTCGCTTCCTTTTATGAATTGGTTGATGGCAAAGGCTAAGATAAGAAGGCCGCCCACAATGATGATGGCCGAACTCTTCTTGTTGCTGTGGGCGACATAGCGGTTGAACCGCACAAATTCCTCTTCGGTGAGAGCTGTTTTAACGCTGTACAGGGGTTCCATTGGGTGTATTGTTATTGAAGGATGATTGTCAGTTTATAATATACGGGTGTGCCGCGTGGAGCAAGGGTTGTGGGCTTGTATCCTCCGACCCAGCCCCACTCGCTGTTGTTGCCGGTAGAGGCGGCTTTTACCAGTAGTTCGTTATCACTTATCCAGCAGAGGTTGAAGACTTCAGCATCTTCGTGCCACCGGTAATCCTTATAGTGGCACAGCGGAATCATGTGGTGTGCCGAACTGTCATAGTAATAGAACCACAGCGAGCCGTGGAA
>JAFRXG010000064.1:0-16362 GCA_017441565.1 Bacteroidales bacterium
CTCCGAGACGCTGAGTAGTAGGGTTTTCGTTGACCCCACACTGCGTTCCTTGTGTGGGGTTATTGAAATTCAGCATCTTCGATGCTGTTAAAAAATCAGTCTTTTATCAAACTAGAGCCACAAATAAAAGAGGCTTCGCAACGCGAAGCCTCTTTTATTTGTCACATCAGGTTGTGGGATTATCCCTCAACGATAGCACCAGTGGGGCAAGCACCAGCGCAAGTTCCGCAGCTGACGCAGGTGTCGGGATCAATCTTATAGATGTCGCCTTCGGAAATAGCTCCGACGGGGCACTGGTCGATGCAGGTACCGCAAGCAACGCAGATGTCAGTGATTTTGTAAGCCATTTTTTTAATGTTTTTGGATTAATAACGTTTTGCAAAAGTACAACTTTTTTTCCGATATAGAGACTTTTTTTCAGTGTAAAGATGTGGAAATGATGCTTAATGCTTGAAAATCCGAAGAATACTTAGTAATAAAAAACTCACAGGTTACTCTCGGGGAAGGGTGAAATCGTAGGCAAAAAGCATTCCCTCATCCTATTTTCATTCGTTGAGCAGCCGCTGGAATGGTATCCTGCCGTTCCAGCGACTGGCAAGCCTCGGTTAGAAAATGAGGGTTAGTAGCATCCAGAGCCAGTGGGCCACGATGCCGGCGCAAAGCCCGCCAATAGTATGTGCACCGATGGCTTTGCCTATCAGTTTGCGGTATCCCAGCGTGTCCAACATGGCGGTGTGGGTGGAGAGGTAACCGCTCCAGCACATGCCCATAGCGGTGAAAACGGCGATGGCGTTGTTGTTGATGATGCCTTCGGTGATAAAGCGGGGCACAAGGCCGATGGCGGCACCCACGGCACCCAGTGCGGTGATGGGGAAGGAAACCAGTGCGCCGCTCTCAAAGCCGAAGAGCCAGAAGAAGACGATGTTTATCTTGTCGGCAAGCCACGTGATGATGGGCACCCCTTCGTAGGCAGCACCTGTATACTGGTGTGTGGTGGCATCAGGACCGAAAGTGAGCATCATCACAAGGGTGGAGATGCACAGCACGCCCGGAATGATGGCAAAGCCGATGCCTACGCCGTCCTTGCCGCCGTCGAGCAGCGAGTTGAGGAAACGTTGGAATATGGAGCCCTCGCTCTTGAAAGAAATCTGCTGTTCATCGCCGCTGAACTCAGCCACGGGGCAATCCATCTCGGGATATGACTTCAGGGTGAATCGCTGCATGAGACGGGTGGAAATGATGCTGCCCACCACGGCTCCCATGATGCCTACCAAGGCGCCTTTGCCATATCCGAGGCCGGTCATGAAGGCAAGCACCATCAAGCCCATGCCAAAGGCGGTGCCGAAGTTGGTGAGGGATACCAGCTGGTATTTCTTGAAGTATTGTGAGAAGTTCTTGTCCTGAGCCAACGATATGATGGCGGGATTGTCGGACAGGAAGGTCATGATGGCACCCAAGGCGGCAACGCCGGGCAGGTTGTAGAGCGGCTTCATCAAGGGCCGGAGAATATTCTCCAGCAGTCGCACCACACCAAACTCCACCAGCAGCTTGCCGATGGCGCCCATCAGCACGCAGATGGCCATGATGTAGAACACCGTCTCAAGCAACAGGTGGTAGGCGGTCTGCATAAAGGTGTTGAGCATGTGCGGCAGCGTCATGTGGTAGGCAAGGACCCAGAAGAACCCTATGAAAAGGATGAGGAAGATGATGGCCTCGATGGAACGTTTGCTAGTAAACTTCAGCGGGTTTTTAAACACCTTGCCGAACAGATGCTCTGCCCAATGGGCATATTCGGTGGTTTTCTCTTTCAGTGGTACGTGAAATGGCATAATCTTTGAAACTATAAGGTGGATAGTATATACTTACTAAACTAGGCGGCAGGGTGACCAAGTGTGTCGGCAACCCTCAGCATGCTTACTCTAAGGCAGACTTTTCGTTGAGCGACTTGGCCAGGCGGTCTTTGAGCATGCGGTGGATGTCCATGTCCCAGGTGATGCCGATGTTGAAGCGCAGCGAGTTTTCTTTCACATCGTTGTCAAGAGGGAGAGGGGTGTATTCGGTGGTGGTGTAGGTGGTGGTGCGGTTGGCCAGGAAGGCATGCAGACGGAAGTCAGGGCAGGCTTCGGGGCGGTATTCGGCACCGAGGCCGTAGGTGAGGTAGGTGTGGCCCGCTTCGCCAAAGCAGTCGTAGAGGCCGCCAATGCCATAGCCGGGTATTGCCTCATAGGAGTTGTTCTGTTCGTAAGCTCCTTTCACAAAGATATTGAAGCCGTGCTTAAAGTAGAGATTGGCACAGCTCACCACGGCAAAGGTGTTGCCCCAGTCGTTGATGGCGTTGGCACGGTGGATGAGGTCGACGTAGATGTCCCACTTGTCGTATTCCAGCTCGTGGCCGAGGGCAATGTAGTTCATGAACTTATGGTCGGGGCGTTCGAACATGTTCACGGAGTGTAACACCTTGAAGTGGCCGAATTTGCCGCTGTAGAAGGCATTGAACGACAGCAGTCCGCTCTTCCATTCGCTGCCAGGAGCAAAGCCGAGGTTGGCACCGTAGTGGACATAGGGCGAGTTGGCCACCTGGAGGAGGAACATCTGGTTGGCATCGTCGGTCTTATAGGCGGCGGCAACGGCAGGCTGGAAACAGTAGAAGTTGTCCCAATAATGAGTGCTGAACAGCACATTGATGGGAGGCGCGTCGTATTCGAAGCCGCCGACAGCCAAAGCATCCTTACCCACACGTATCATCCAGTTCTTGGAAGGCATGTAGTTGAGGTATAGAAAATCGGTGTTGTCGAACAGGCTTACGTCGCCAGGCGTGGCCACGATGCGTTGGCGGAAGAAGTAGCTGAACTTCTCACCCAGCGGACCACCAATAACAAAGTTGAAGTAGCGGCCGTGGAAGCCGTATTGGCTCTCGTTATTATTGGTGCCGTAGGCACTCTCATACGTGTTGATCTTATAGTAGTCGAAGTCGGCACGTGCCTCCAACTTGATTTGTGTGAAAATGGGAGTGAAGTCCACCTGTGCGGTGGCCAAAGTGGAAAGAGTGCTGAGCGTGACAAACGCAAATAATTTTAATAGGGTCTTTTTCAAAGCGTTGTGTATTTTAAAGTTTTTATAATCTGCTTACAAAAGTACGAAAAAAAAACATTTTCTCTCAAATATTATTTTTTTTTGTTATTTTTGTACTCAAAATAAAAATAACGAATTATGAGTAAAAGTAACTATTTTAAAGGATTATGTATTGCTGTGGCTCTTTTGGCTGCGGGATTGAACGCCAATGCACAGCAGTTTGAGACCTCGATTTATCTAAACGGCATCTTCCCGATGGGTCAATTCCGTCAAGCCTATGAGTACAATCCCACCTCGGAGATTAGTTTCATGCCTATGGATCGCACCACCGTCGCCACCAGTGCCGCTGTCGGCCTGGCCGCAACAGGCCGTTTCGGCGTGTGGTTCGATGTGGGATTTGGCCAACTGCTCCCCTTTGTTGAAGCAGGCCTTTTCTGGAACGGCACCCGCTCCTCCATCCGCGACATCTATGACAACAACGACACCAATATCGTGGCAGGGGACGTGCCTAGAACACCCACCTATCTCAACATCCCCATCATGCTCGGACTCAAGTACCGTTATGACATCACCGACATCATCCGTCCCTTCTTTGAATTCGGCATCGGCTACGACCTGATGTTCATCACCAAGAACGGCTATCTGAACAGCAATGTGGAGCCATATAAAGACAAATGGTATGCCTATAAGATGGACGGCAAACTCTGCTGGTCGGTCGGTGCGGGCACCTATTTGGGCGAATACGTGAGTGTGGGCCTTTACTATGCAGGACTTGGCTCGCACCACCTCAACTATACTAAAAAAGTAACCGCCGACTACAATGCAGGGCATACCGAGAAACGCAACATCGGCGAGCTCGGACTGCGCGTCGGCTTCCACTTCTAATGTGTGATAAAAGGTTAAGGATAGGCGTTTGCCACTGTTCTTAATCCTTATTATATAGCAACATTACCGCACCATCCCCCTCAGCCGGGGTGGTGCTTTTTGTTACGTCGCGTTTTTGTTTCGCTTTCGTTCCTATTTTATTTTTACGACCTAATCTAGGTGCAAGTTGAAAAGAAAAATATGCCAAAGGATGTTCGGACCAAGTCCTCTTGCCGGGGCGAAGGGGGGATAAGCAAGGGTGCCGGAGGGGCCTTTTGTCCCCAGTGGCACCCTTTTTTACGCTAATTGTTGCCTGTCTGCAGATTATTTGCACTCTACGCCGGTCTTACCGATGCCGGGGATGTCCTGCACATTGGTCATGTCGGCGCATTTGCCACTAGAGGGCATGTCTACCTCTTGGGTCTGGACGGTTTGTCCGGCCGAATAGGTGGTGCAGTTACAGGTTTTCTTGCACGAACTCAGGCATGCGACCAATGCAATGGCGGCAAGCGTTAGAAACACTTTTTTCATAGTACTGATGATTGTTAGTGATGCCTACTCTGTAAGGTTTTCGGCTTCCCCTTTTCTATCGTTAGTAGCCGAAAAGGGGCATTTTGTTACAGGGGACACTCTTTTTTTGTTTTTTTTTGCTTGGATGAAGAAATATGATTTTGCCGTTCCAGATAATATTTGTATTTTTGCAGTTGCAGAACATACATGATTATTAATTAATACGTTTTTACAACAGGCAAAGAATAAGGATATTATAGGAATATAACGTTGCGTTTCTCCGCTTGGATTGCAATTGAAATCTAGCCAATTTCATGACATGTCACAATGAAAAAGCGAGGACGCTCACGAGCTATCGTGAACTTTCTCATTTGTGACAGGGTAATGGCTAGAACCTCAATTGCAATGCGAAGTTCACGATAATTTTTTAATACCACTATACCATGAAGAAAACACACTTTTGCATCGCGGTTCTAGCCACCGCAATGTTAGTCGGCTGCGGTTCGACCAGCCAGATTGACACCTCACAGACTTTTGTTCCTGAAGAGGGGGGCATCACCTTTGTGAAACTCACCAACGAGGAGAATGAGCAGTTGATTGTCCCCAACATCAACTACAACGGAAACCGTCTGACATGGTGGGCAAATCCCTACTTTGCCATCAGTAAGGATGGGGAGAAATATGCCTACATTGGTTCGCACAATGGGCACAACAACATCTTTGTCAAATCGCTCTCGGCACGCTCTGGCTCCCAGCAGCGCACCTTCAGTAATTCGGCACAGGATGTGACTTTTTCGCCCGACGGCAGCAACATCTGTTTTTCGCAGCGCAACTACCCCTACAACACACTCAACCTGACCAGTGCCATACAGGGCAGCGTGGTGCAGCAGGTGACTTCGGGTAGTGTGTACGATTATGCGCCCCGCTATTCGGTCGATGGGAAACTCATCTTCTTCTCACGTGCTGAGGGCGACCATTATTCCATCTGGAGCTATAATGTGGAGACAGGGATCTTTAGCAATTACTGCTACGGCCTTACTCCCTGCCCCATCAACAAGAACGAGTTCCTCTGCACCCGCCGCAATTCGCAGAACAACTACGAGATTTGGCGCATCAATTACGTGAAAGGCACCGAGAGCCTCATCCTTAGCCAGGAGAACCGCAGCTTCACCACTGCGTCGCTTTCGCCCGACGGGCGTTGGATACTCTTCACTGCCAACACGCAGCAGAAACCCGGTGTGCCGGAGAATTTGGACATCTATGTGGTACGGATTGACGGCAGCCAGCTGACGCAGCTCACCTACCACCATGGTCACGACCTCTCGCCCGTATGGTCGCCCGACGGCAAGAGCATCTATTTCCTCTCGCAGCGTGGCTCGGACAAGGGCATATACAACATCTGGAAAATGAACTTCAACCTCTAAAATCACTGCCGTTATGAAGAAATTATTGTTTCTCGCCACCATATTGGTGGCATTTGCATCGCTTGCCGATGCTCAGATAATAGGTTCGACCAATAGTGCCACCTCCCCCCGTTCCCCGAAGGTGGACAATTCCCCACTGTATCGGCCCACGGGTGGCTATATTCGTTTTTCAGGAGGATTTCCCACCTTGCTGTCTGTCGCGTACAACTACCAGTTAAATCCCTCTTTTATGTTAGGAGGAGGTGTGGGGGTAGGCTTTGGTAGAGAAATGAGAAAGTATTGGAAATCTGACGAGTTGGTCGAACAGAGTCTCGAAAATGGCGATCCGAGTTTCATTCCAATTTATGCTGAGGCAGAATTCCGCACACCGAAATACAGGTGGTCGCTGTTCTTTAATATCAAGGTAGGATATAGCCTCTTTAAACCTGAGGATAAGGTGTGGTTGAATTATTATGGTTACACAAAATATCAATATCATTACAGCCCGTGGCTGGTTGCAGTAGCCGTCGGGGCAAGCTACAAGAATTTACATTTCGGAGGGGGAATGTCTAATGTCTGTGCGCTTGATGCAGATGGCCCCACTCCAAATGTCTTCTTGGCCTACAGTCTTCCGTTCAGCGGTATAAAGCGTGCCCTGTTTTAAATCATTGCCATTATGAAGAAGTTATTGTTTCTCGCCACCATGTTGGTGGCATTCGCATCACTCGCCGATGCCCAGATAATAGGTTCGACCAATAGTGCCTCTTCCCCCCGTTCCCCGAAGGTGGACAATTCCCCACTGTGTCGGCCAACAGGGTCTGCTTTGAGGTTTTCCCTTGGGTTCCCTGGATTATTGACTGTTGCATACAACCATCAAATGACCTCCTCATTTATGGTTGGAGGTGGAGTAGGGGTGGGTGCATGCAGCAGGAGTCGGATAAGGTACGATTGGCGTGGTGCACATGTCCCTGTAATGCCCATTTATGCTGAGACAGAACTGAGGACACCAAGATATAAGTGGTCGCTGTTCGTTAATGTTAAAGTGGGGTATAGCCTCTTTACACCAGAGGATGATGATTATATGTGGGCTGATGGTTATACTTATACCCCTTGGTTTCTTGCTGCAACCGCTGGGACAAGCTACAAGAATCTTCATCTTGGCATGGGGGTGTCAACAGTGACGCTTGATATTGTTGTTCCATATGTTAGTGGATTTTTATCATACAGCCTCCCTCTTAGTGGCATAAAGAGGGCATTGTTTTGATTGTTGATTATGCTGTATAAGGGGTTGTCTCATTTCTTTGGCGACCCCATTTTCTTATTGGGTATAATGCTTATGTGCTTTCAGCACTATTACTGGGAATTAATAATTGACGCACTAGTACAGTGTATGACTGATTTTGCCAAACCACCTCATTGTCGCGTCCTTTCATAGGGCTTTAGAATAGTATTTTAGAATACGGTATTTTGAAATACTATTCTGTTTCTTTAGGCTGTACTATTAGTGTGTCGGGTTGAGTATTAGGGGTTTCGTCGGTTTTTGGGGCTCCTGTCTTCTGGGTGCTGTCGGCAGCTTTTTTGGACATGAGGAGGATGGCGTTGGCTACGCGGCGTTGGCCCATGGGGTCGAAACGGCCGTTGTCGGAGGGGTGGTTGACGATGCCGCCGGTGCCATGGTCGCGGATGTACATGGTGGAGGAGCCGCCGCCGTCGAGGTTGGCGGCATCGCAGCAGCCGAGCCACCGCATGACATAAGTGAGCTCGGGCAGCGAGAGGCCGTCGGCGTTCTTCCTGCTGCGGCCGTCGGCGACGACGAGCATGATGGTGCCGTCGGGTTTGAGCCCGATGGCGGTGCGGTTGTGGCGGGCGTAGACGAAACGGCGGTCAAGGCGTTGTGGCACGTCGGCACCACGGCAGAGGAGCATGGGGCCGGTGGTCATGACGTTGCTGTCGGGCATTTTCTTTTCGCTGAGGCGGTTGCTGTCGGGTATGTTGAAACGGGGGCGGCCGCTGGCGAGCAGCCGTATGGCAGCGTTTTGGTAGTATTTGCGGTTGACGCTGTCGGTGCGGGCGGGTTCGTTGGCACCCAGTTCCTTGCCGTCGATGCGGAGGTAGCAGACGGGGGTTCCGGTGGACATGTTGAAGAAGGAGCCGTTGATGGCGGCCAGCGCGTCGGCATGTTGCGCGAAGTCGGCGACGGTGGTCATGACGGTGTCGGACACGAAGCGGAGGCGGGTGGGGGATCCTTTGGGTATTTCGATGACGCAGAGGTATTGGTTGGAGTTGAATATCTGGTGGTGTTGGAAGTGGTGGTGGCGGTAGAGGAAGCCGTCGAGGGTGTCGGTCTGCCATTCGGCGTTGACGAAGGCCACCGAGTCGGCGCGCAGGTGGTGGCGTTGGGCCTGGCAGTGGGGGAGGGCCAGCAGGATGATGATGACGAGGGGAAGGAGTTTGGTATGTTTCAATGTGTTTGCGTGTTAATTCGTGAATGTGTGGATGTGTTTATTCGGAGAAGAGGCGCATCAGTTCGGGGGCGTAAGTCTTCGATACGGGGATGTCGTCGACGCCGGTGCGGTCGATTTCGGCGAAGATACCGTCGGGGGTGCGGCGGATGATTTTTATTTTGCTGAGGTTGACGAAGAAGGAGCGGTGGCAGCGCACTAGCCCGTTGGCCTTGCAGATTTCTTCGATGCCTTTGAGGGTGTTGCGGAGGCTGTAGCGTACCAGCTTGCCGTCGTTGTCGTAGAGGATGGTGACGTAGTTGCCTGATGATTCGATGGAGATGACCCGTTCGGCGCCCACCACCAGTTTCACGCTCCCTTTCTCGTCGGCAAAGCGGATGGCGCCGGCGTCGCTGCGTTCGTAGCCTTTGCGCAGCTCTTCGATGAGGCTCTTGGCTTCGCGCAGCCTCATGTCGCGGTCGAGCAGTTCCATGATAAGCCAGTAGGTGGTGTAGGGTATGATGATGAGGCCGAGGCCGATGATGAGGATGAGGGGGAGGGTGGAGAGGTATTCGAGGTGGAGGTAGAGCGAGAGGAAGAGGTCGCAGAAGAGGCAGCAGATGATGAACTCGGCTGCCATCCAGATGAGGAATTCGCGTTTGGAGAGGTTGTGGCGTACCAGGGCGAAGCAGAGTATGCTGCGGCTGGCGGCCAGCACGGCCAGCACGATGGAGCAGACGATGGGCAGGCAGAGTCCCGAATGCTCCATCCAACCCGACTGTAATGGGGTGATGAGACCGCTGGAGCCGAAGGTGGGGGCGTAGAGTACCATGAAAAGCATAAGGAATAGGGCTACTGAGAAACAGAAGACCATGTTGGTTTTGGGAGAGTAGTATGTTTCGGACAGGTTCATCGCGTGGGTGGTATTATATGTTGATTAGTTTTTGTCGGTTTTGATTTCTAGGGTGTCTTTGCGCCGTTGGGGGCGGAGCCAGGGGAAGAGGTCGTAGAAGGTGTCGAAGTCTTTGGTGAGTTTGATGCCGACGCCTTGCTTGTAGGGCAGCTCGTTGCGGGTGAAGTAGCTGGTGTTGGTGCGGTGGAAGCCGTAGATGTTGACGAAGGGGGTGTATTTGTAGCCCATCTCCACGTCGCCTACCAGCACATTGGGCATGGCGGCATCGAGGTCGCTGTTGGTGCCGTAGCCGAAGGTGGATTCGAAGTAGAGTTTGTTCCACCGCTTGCTGATGCCCACATCCCATTGGCCGGCGGTGGTGGCGGTGGCGGCTTGGTATTTGACGTTCACGTCCACAAATTTCACAAGGCTGGAGACGATGGCCCCCACGCTGGTGGTGATGAGCCCTATGCCGTCGATGCCTTCGCCCGTTTCGTTGGTGCTGCCGGAGGAGGCAAACTGGCCCATGAGCAGCAGCGAGACAGATTGGTTGAGCATCTCCAGCTCGTTATTGCGGTCGATGTATGAGAACACTTGGTCGGCGACGCTCTGCGATGCTTTGGGCAGGCGTATGTCGAACTTGATGGAGGGGTCGCTGAGGGTGCCTTCCAGCGTGATGACGTCCTGCACGTCGATATAGTTGTCGCTGATGTCGCTGCCCATCAGGGATGCCAGGTTGGCGCGAAGGCCGTATACAGCATTGATGTCGAAGCGGGCACTGTTGATGTCGCCGGGGAAGTTGAGCGTGGAGCCCTGTTCGATGGTGAAGGTCTTGTTGATGAGTTGCACGAGGGTGAGAGATATTTCGCCAGAGGTAAACTGGTAGTCACCCAGCACCATCGGTTCCTGCCCTTCCTGCATGGTCACTTTCAGGTCGCCGTTGCCGACGGCCACAACGTTGGCTTCCACCTGCTCGAAGTCGGTTCGCATGTGCAGCTTCATGCCGGGGGTGATGGTGACGTTGAGGAGCAGGTCGAAGTTGGAGGTGGGTGCCTGTTGGCGTATGGTGGTGCGGGTGCGGGAGACTGTGGGTGCTGAGCGGTCGACGAAGGTGATGAATTCGTTCTCGCTGACCACTTTCTTGTTGCTGATGGGCACATACAGCTCGCTGCCGTCCAATGCGGTGGCGTTGGCGGAGATGGCGAGGTCGTTGAATGGGCCCCGGATGTTGCCGTGGAGCGAGGCGACGAGGGTCCCGTAGAGCGATTCTATGTCGTCGGCCTTGTCGTAGAGGGTGAGGAGGTCGGTGTTGAGCGAGAGGTTGAGCGAGGACGACTGGCTGTTGAGGGTGATGATGCCGTCCACGCGGGCGCGGTGCTGCTGCGGGTCGCGGAGGACGAAGTTGTCGAGGGCGAGCACATTGCTGCGGATGGCGATGGTGTCGGCAAAGCGGTAGGTGACCCCTGTGGGGATGAGGCTTATGGAGCCGTCGGCCAGGGCTATGTGGCCGTCGATGGTGGGGTGTTGCAGTGTGCCGCCCACTTTCAGGTTGCTTTTCAGCCGTCCGTCGAGGCTTGAAGCCACTTGGCTTAAGAAAGGCTGCGCCACTTGGAGGCCTATGTCGTCAAGCCCGATGTCGAAGTCGAGACTGCCGTCGTTGCCAGTAATCAGGGCAGAGCCGTGTACGGCCAGCGGTTGGCGGCGTGAGGTGGGGTCGGCAAGGTCAGAGGCAAGGTCGAGGTAGAGTCGGCCTTCCTCTGTTTTATAGTTCGATTTGATGTTCAGTTCGCCTAGTGGCTGCTGGTTGACATGGCAGTTTTTGACCATCAGGTTGGCGTCGATATAGGGTTTTTGTCCAAAGCCGCGCATGAAGAGTGTGCCGTTGATGGTTCCGGCCAGTTCCAGCGGGCTTTCGCGAAGGAGGGCGGAGCCGATTTGGTCGAGTGCAAAGCCGTCGAACAGGGCGTTGAGGTAGTCGTCGTCCTCACCTGCGATATGGCCTTTGACCGACAGCGACTGCCCCAGGCCGTAAATCTTGAGGTCGTTTACGGAGAGGCGTTCATTGTTTATATTGATGCCGCTGGGGCAGATGAGGTTCCACCTGTGCCCCATGAAGTAGAACGAGGGGCGTGCAATCATCAGCTTGTTGTCCGAGGCGGTGCTGGTGAAAAAGAATTCTAGGTTGCCCTCGTTGTAGGCGGTGTCGCGGTTGTCGTCCCACCGCAGGGCAAGGGTGGAGATGCTTTGGCTCATGTCGGTTGTGAGCAGCAGGTTTTCCATCAAGGCGGTTTCGTTGAGGGTGATGCTAGTGGCCTTGAGCCGCAGCTGGTAGTTTTCGCCGATGGCGTTGCTGTTGATGCCTATGTCGTGAAGGGTGATGTTGTCGTAGGCTAGGAGGTCGGAGCGGAGCACCAGCTTGAGGTTTTCGGGGTAGTTGTAGCTGGCGTGGAACGAGGTGCCTTGGGCAATGGACACTTCGGGTATCAGGAGCTGGAAGGTCTGCTTGGGGTCGCTCCATGAGATGTCGATGTCGAAGGCGTCGTCGTATAAGGGTGAGAGGTCAGTGTCGTCGTCTTGGCGGAAGGGGTTGTAGTAGGTGGGGAGGTGGCGGTTGCAGAAATCGCGTGCCACCAAGGGCAGGTCGCGGTATTGGAAATAGCCGTTTATGATGGCCTCCAGCCAGTCGCTGTTGATGGACAGCCGTTTGTAGTGGTTGGTGAGGCTGGCGTCGAGCTCCAGCGTGTCGAGTTCCAGCCGTCGCGACCCCATCTGCCCATGGGTGTTGTGGAGTGCGAGGGTGCCGGTGAGGCTTTCGATGCTGTCGCCTTGCAGGTCGGTGGTGATGTGGGTGGAGAGGATAATGGCGCTGTCGGACTTGATGAGGTCGAGGTCGGCGAGGTGGGCGTCGGTAATCTGGATATCGGCATTGTAGCGTTTCTGTGCCAGATGGGCGGAGGCCGAGAGGTCGAGGTCGATGAGTGAGTCTTGCAGCTGTAGGTCGGCGGTGAGCTCTTGCCCCACCAATTCGGCCGAGAGGGTGGTGCGGTTGAGGTTGTGGCCGCGAAACTGGGTATTGTACAGCCGTCCTTCGAGCGCGGCCTCCATGGTTTGGGGATTGAGGCCGTTGCCTTGGAAGGAGAGGTGGAATCCGGTACGCGACACCCATTCGTTGGGCAGCAGCGAGCGGATGCCTAGCACACGGGAGTCGAGGTCGCCGATGTAGGCATAGTCCTTCTGGATGGTGTCGTATATCAGGTGGGCGTGACCTTCGAGGTCGCCGATGTGGGTGTTGAGGTTGAAGAAGGTCTCGCAGTCCCTCATGCTTCCCTTCAGCCATCCGTCGAAGTCGATTTCGGCCATACGCCTGACCATGTCGGGCAGTTTGAAGCTCACCCCTTCGGGCAGCCGGATGGCGGCGAGGTCGTCGTAGTGGGTGTGCAGGCGGTGGATGTCGGCATTGAGGGAGGTCTGCTCGATGAAGGGAAGGCCGTGGATGTGGGCGTCAAGGAAGAATTGGCTGTGATTGCCGAAGCTGGCCACCACGCCCGCGGCATGCATGTCGGACACCGGGCCGTAGAAATGCCCCTGGACGGCTATCTTTTGGTTCAGCCCCCAAAGTACCGGAGCCCAGTAGGCGGCTTCGCACAGGTTGGCCTCGGTGCCAGGCTTGATGACCACGTTGTGCATTACCGTGTTGCAGTAGTCGTCCATCACCTTCCAGCCGTGGTAGGTCAGCTCGGCATCGAGGAACACGCGGCTGTCGTCGGTCTGAAGGTCTAGGTTGGTGGCGCGGATGACATGGGGCGATACCTCCACGTCCATCGAGAGGTCCGCCACATGCAGGCCCGATGCCTCTGTGGTGGTCAACGAGATGACACGGCAGGTGACGCTGTCGTTGTCCACCCGCACATTGCGTATCAGCCCCGATGTCTTCAGGTATCGCATGTGGGGGATGTCCACCCCATGCTCGTAATGGGGAATGCCGGGTATCTCGGGGAGGTCTTGAATGTAGTCGATATTGCGCATCCGCAGCTCTCCTACCTCCACAATAAAGTGGGTGCCTGTAGGGGGGGGCGGCTGGCCGGTGTTGTAATAGTCGATAATGAAGTCCAGGTTGGTGCCCATCCGGCCGTCGGGACGGCGGAGCGACTCGAAATGGTAGCTGCCGTTGCGGAGGAACACACGGTCGAATTTGAGCCCGCCCGCATGGAAGGGGAAGCGTTTGAAACGGCACGAGATGCGGTCGCCGTAGTAGATGGTGTCGTTCGTGGGTGAGATGAGTTCTATCTTGTCGAGGATGATGTGGCTGAACGGGCTGAAATGGAGGGCTCCGATACGCACCTTGCCGCCCCACTCCTTGGAGAAATAGCTGCCCGCGGCGGCCCCGAGGTACGACTGCAGCACGGTCGAGTTGAGCAATGCCAACAATGTGTAGAGCCCCAACAGGAGCCCCACCACCACGTCTCTTGTTATGTGCAGACCCTTTTTTATGCCCATGGGCAGATTGTTTACATTATATATTTTATATATAACGACTGCGGTAGGAAAATATTATGTGCGATATAAAAAAAAACACGGGGGTGGGCCTCAGATTGTGTTTATATTTGGAAAAATGTGTATATTTGCAATTTGATACGTCAGATGCGTGTGGGGATGGAGCGTGTTTAATATTTTGACATTCAGAAGTATTGTTTTTATAAATATTGTTAGTTATGAAACTAGATGGAAGACGCGAAAGCCAAAATGTCGACGACCGCAGAGGTATGAAGACATCCACGAAGGCCGGTATGGGTATCGGCGGACTATTGATTGCCGGACTGCTGGCATTGTTTTTAGGCGGCGACCCCGGCCAGCTGCTGCAGCAGCTCTCCTCCGGCGCGGCCACCACGACCGAAGATACCGGTTATGTGGCCACGCCCGAGGAAGAGGCCTTGGCGAAATTCGCCCGTCAGATATTGGCAGGCACAGAGGACGTGTGGGCTGCCGAGTTTAAGAAGATGGGCCGCACCTATGTGCCGCCAAAGCTGGTGCTTTTCAAGGACGCTGTGCAGAGTGGCTGCGGCGGTGCCACCTCCTCGTCGGGCCCGTTCTATTGCTCGGCCGACCAGTGCGTGTATCTCGACCTGTCGTTCTTCTCGGACATGTACAAGCAGCTGGGTGCTGATGGTGATTTTGCCTACGCCTACGTCATAGCCCACGAGGTGGGCCACCATGTGCAGTATCTGCTGGGCACGCTGGATGCGGCTCACCAAAAGATGCGTCAGGTCAGCGAGAAAGAGTCGAACCAAATCAGCGTGCGCCTCGAGCTGCAGGCCGACTTTTACGCCGGCATCTGGGCCTATCACGACAACAAGATGTTCGGCTCGCTCGAAGACGGCGACATTGAGGAAGGCCTGAACGTGGCATCGAAGATTGGCGACGACTACCTGCAGAAAAAGGCCCGTGGCTACACCGTCCCCGACTCGTTCAACCACGGCCGTTCCGACCAGCGCGTCAAGTGGCTCAAGAAAGGCCTCACCACCGGCGACGTGAGAGCCGGCGACACCTTCTCGCCCTCGTACAGCAGCCTGTAATGGACAATGATAGATATTGATAGTACGAAAAGCTGTTTTAGTAACAAAACTGTTGAGTATGTAGAAATATAGAATATAGACATAAATAACTGAGCTTGATGCTTCTGTTCTCTTACGCTCTAAGTCCGGAAAACTTGTTGAAAGTGAGAATAAGAATGCGGATAGTTCACGCCAAGGGGCGTGGATTTTCGTAGAGCTTATTTACTTTCAGGGCAATTCCGGACGCCCAGCGTAAAAATAAGCAGTTTAAACGAAAGGAAACGCCTTTCATTTTACCCCTTATTTCAGAGAATAGAGGTTATCTAACTCAGGCAGGGAAGCCGAAAACTGTTTCAGAGTAGGCGCAAAGTAGATACTAAGTTATTATGATGAAAAAAATTATCCTTTCTGCCACATTCTTCCTCATCTGTTTTGCCTGTACGGCTCAAGACCTATATCAGAAGTGGCTTAGCGAGAAAGATGCCCGTTTCCCACATCATTATTCTGAGTTTTTGGGCAGCTATAGTGAGAATAATGAGTTGTTCCTAGGGGCAAATTATGCGTATACCCCTAATAAGTATGGCCTATACGGGTCGTTTATGTATGGTCTATATGATAATTACTATATCAATGTGGGTCCTGTTTTGCGGCTTACGAATGGCAGTTATAATAAGGTTGACGTCCAACTGTTCCAGGGGGTAGGTCTGAATAGTGGTAAGATAGCTGGCGAGACAGGGTTCCGCTTTGGATTTGGGCGGGACAAGAAGTACGGCATGTGGAGCCTTAGCGGGGCAGTAGGCTATTCTTCACAGGGCGTGACGTTGACGGCAGGAATGAGCTGGCCAATTACAGCTATAGCGGCGATGTCTGCGGCCATAACGCTATATGCGTTGGGGCTTGCCTATCTGGGTGAGCCGCTGC
This sequence comes from Bacteroidales bacterium, assembly GCA_017441565.1. GTDB lineage: Bacteria > Bacteroidota > Bacteroidia > Bacteroidales > P3 > Colimorpha. Next base: position 15,656 of record JAFRXG010000064.1, read on the forward strand.
CTGATTTTGGAGGAGGAAGCTCGTCGGCACCCAAAAAGCAGACTTCCCCTGCCCCTGCCCCTGTCCCTAACGCTGTTTCTGCCGTGGATTGTTACAATATGGGAGTGACCGAAGAGGAGCAACATAATTACATTACAGCCGCAAACTGGTACCGCAGGGCTGCCGACCAAGGTCTTGCCGAGGCACAATATAATCTTGGCGTGTTCTATGCTAATGGCCGGGGCGTCACCCAGTCCTACGCCGAAGCGGTAAAGTGGTACCGCAGGGCTGCCGACCAAGGTTATGCCGCGGCACAAAATAATCTTGGCGTGTTCTATGCTAATGGCCAGGGTGTCACCCAGTCCTACGCCGAAGCGGTAAAGTGGTACCGCAGGGCTGCCGACCAAGGTTATGCCGCGGCACAATATAATCTTGGCGTGTGCTATGATAATGGCCGGGGCGTCGCCCAGTCCTACGCCGAAGCGGTAAAGTGGTACCGCAGGGCTGCCGACCAAGGTGATGCCGCGGCACAATGTAATCTTGGCGTGTGCTATGAGAGTGGCCAGGGCGTCACCCAGTCCTATGCTGAAGCGGTAAAGTGGTTCCGCAGGGCTGCCGACCAAGGTTATGCCGCGGCACAATATAATCTTGGCGTGTGCTATGATAATGGCTGGGGTGTCACCCAGTCCTACGCTGAAGCGGTAAAGTGGTTCCGCAGGGCTGCCGAC
>JAFRXG010000065.1:0-26051 GCA_017441565.1 Bacteroidales bacterium
CTTATACTATTGCGGAATTGCCCTTACGCGTTCAGGTCTGACGGCACGGACATTCAGCAGCAGCCTATAATCCTTATAGTTGTTGGAAAGATGCACCCCGTGGACTCCAACGAAACGGCCTTCAAGATTGCCGGCCGTACCGCCTTCCGCGAGGCCTTCAAACAGGCTGCCCCGAAGATCAAGGAGCCCATCTACGACGTCGCCGTCACCGTGCCCACCGAGAGCCAGGGAGGTGTAATGACTGACCTGCAGGGCCGCCGTGCCATCGTCATGGGCATGGATGCCGAAGGCAAGTACACCACGCTGAAAGCCAAGGCCCCCTTGGCCGAGATGAACCGCTACTGCACCGCTCTGAGCTCCCTCACCAGCGGCCGTGGTACCTTCACCATGACCTTCAGCAGCTACGAGCTCGTCCCCGCCGACGTCCAGCAAGCCCTCCTCAAGGCCTACGAGGAAGCCGCTGCCGAGGAAGAGTAAGCGACAGATGCCCCCGCCGGGCAATCAAGCTATGCAATACACCCTCACAAGCCGGAAGCCCCGAGAGGGACTTCCGGCTTCTAATGAAATAGATATGGCAACAGACCTACAGAAACTGGAGTTTGCGTCTTTTTGTATTGAAGAATACAAGAAAGCCACCAATCAAGGTGGGCGCGATGTGGAACAGATGTTCGAGCGTCGCGGTGTCCTCGCGTTTCTGTTCGACCATTTCGAAGCCCTCCATACACAGGGCACACTGGCCATCCTTGACGACATTAACGAGTTCCTAAAACACCACCCGGAATGACACTCTATCACGGCAGTCTCGAGATTGTGGAACAGCCACAGATACTGGAACCCAACCGCCCGCTGGACTTCGGCAGCGGGTTCTACACCACCTCAAGTCTCAAGCAGGCCGAACGCTGGACGAGGGCGCGTATGGAACAGGCCAAAGCAGACGGCGGTTATATCAATATATATGAATATACGGCAACGAAAGGCTTAAAGACCCGTACCTTCCGTGCTCCCAACGAGCCGTGGGTGGATTTCGTCCACGCCAACCGTTCCGTACAAGGATTCGAACACGATTACGACATCGTGATGGGACCAGTGGCCAACGACAACGTCTACCTCAGTTTCAACCTCTATGAGGCCGGTGTCATCACCAAGCGTGAACTGATTAGACGGCTGAAGGCATATAAACTGGTTGACCAGCTACTGTTCCACTCCGAACGCTCGCTTTCGACACTCAAATACACAGGATGTAAGGAGGTGAAGAAATGACCCATCCCAAGATAACCCAAGACAATGTGCATCTGCTTCTGCCAAGCAAGATAGCCCAACTGGCCGACCGTCTGTTGAAGAACGGCAAAGCCGACGACATGGCCACAGCCCTCAGTATGGTCTACACCTCCCCCGTCTATGCCAATCTGGAGCAAGAAAACACCAAATACTGGTGGCAAGGCACAGGTAGCCTGTATTACGATTTGATGACTACAACTATCAATTAAAAGTCTGTTTCCCCCGCCAACCGACAGCACGTCATTATCCACTGCCTCACCAACTCCCCAGAAGTGAAACGAGGCTACCGCAAACTGTTGGCAGAATGGCAAAGCACGCTACCGATTACTGCGTATTGACTGGTGACCCCCGCGAGTTTAATGAGTATCATATTGGGGCCTCATTGAAAGACTTCGGCAAGAAATGGTTTGCGTTTGCCAAGATGAAGATGCCGATGGAGGAATTAATTGGGGAAATGTAGTTCATAAGCATACCACAGCAGTCCCTCCTCAAGGCCGACGATGAGCAAAGCACCAATGATGCTTTGCCGCCGCCGAGGAAGAGTAGCGAGTGCCCCGCCGTGGCCGAGGCTGAAGAAATAGATGAAATACTTCCATCCCACAGCCGACACCGCGAGCGAGACTGCCAAAAGAATGAGTAGATAATGCATAATACGTTTATTTTTGATGTTTCAATACTTCACCTGCGCTAATAAGTTAGCTGTTATCTCTAAAACGCAAATATACTGAAAATAATGTATCACGGTGTCGCGACCGAATGGGAGAAAAATCGTACATTGCGCAGTGCGGTGATAGTCAAAACCTAACAAAACTGCGTCTCGTAGTGAAGCAAATCCGGTGGACTTACGATAGTGGAGCAAAGCGAAAAGTGGACTTATTAAAGTGGACTCATTAATAGACCACACCTTAAAGATACGATTTCTACTTCATAGCCTCACCAGTTTGGCACTCTCATTCTTGAACTGTGGCATCGTCTCGCCCACAGAGGCTCCGATATGGGTGGGGTCGCAAATAGTGTAACGGCGACCATCAAGAGTAAAGTAATCGCCCGCCACCGTTTCGGAGAAGGCAACAGCTGTGGCCAAATGACTGGGCCAGTGTACAAGCACCACATCAAGCCCCAACAGGTCGCGTACCAGAATGCTATAGAAAATGGAGCGATCCTCGCAGTCGTTCTTTGGATAGTAGATGCTCTCATCACCAAACAGGGGTTGCTCGTAGCCGAACTGCTCTTGGTCGGTGGCATAGTCGAAAGTCGTCTGCACAAAGTTGAGCAGCATTTCGGCGGCATCCTTTTTGCTTCTGCCATTGATTTGGTTGCGAAGTGCCGGATAGAGGGTCTCTTTTACACCGTCGCTAAACCCCGCAAGAGAGTAGTATTCCCACGCATCGCTCAGCGGGTAGTCGTTCAGGAAGTCTATCAGGCTCTGCTCCACAGTCACGGCGGCTTTCATGGAGCTGTAGCGGTTGGCCTGTAGGGTACGGCTACGTTTGCCGCCTCCTTTTAGTTTGGGTAGCTCCCCCATCAGTATGTTGGCCACCTGCTCGCGGGGGAATGCTGCCTCGCACACACGAACCTCGTTGAGTTTTTGGGTAGAGATTACATAATGGCTGTTTCCGTCGATGTTGATATAGGAGTAGTTGTAAATGGCGCGGTTGAAAGGCACAAGCAATATCAGGCGGTCTGCGGAGCGGGCCATGCGCACCCGGTAGCCCGACTGCGCCAACAGGTACATCTGTAGCAGTACGGCCTCGTTGCTGCCCTTGCCCAGCAGATGCTCGCTCACGCGGCCTAGCAGGCAGATATAGCCCCAGTCCGACAGATGCAGCGTCCCACGCTGTGCCATACAGTCGTGCAGCAGACCGTCGTATTTCTTTTGCGACAACTGCTGCCATGCTGTGGAGACACTATTCTCCTCCAACGACGGGAGCTTGAATTGTAGTTCATTGCATTGGCATGTACGCTGCATCCTGTGCCGTAGAAATTGAATGCCACCATCGGGGCGGTAGGCTGGTGTGGGAATGGGTGGCATCGGCAGGGGTTCCATCATGGCAGGAAGTGGTACCGCCTTGCTTTTGGGCAGCGGTGTGGAGGAGATGGGTCGGTCCGGCTGGGGTTTCGGTGGTTTGGGAGGTTTCGGCTCCTTGGGTTTCGGCACGGGCGGCTTCACGCCCGTCTTCGTCCATGCCTTGTTTACGGCAGCGGCGTATTCCTCATTAGCCTTCTTGCGGAATGCGGCATACTCCGCCTCGGCCTTGCTCCGTGCGTCGTCATATTGTTGGCGGACCTGTTGCTTCTGACTCTCGTACTGCTCCCGCATCTGCTGCCGCTGTCGTTCAAACGTGTTGCGGTCTACCTGTGCTGCTGCACCATGGGTCAGCAATAGCGAGAGAATGATAATGGTGGTATGTTTCATAGTATGTGTTTTTTTATAGCAATCCGGCATAATACATCGGCATACATGTGGTCTGTCCGTCCTGATGGTAGTCTTTGGTGGACAACAATATGCGCTCGCTGATGCGGGATGAGAATTTGGTGCAGAATTCATCCAGAGATTTATGTGTTTTATATCCTGAGAATTTGACTTCTATCGGCACAATCTTGTCACCTTTGGTCAACAGAAAGTCCACCTCATAGTTGTGGTTGTTGACATCTCTCGCTTCCAATCCAGCATCTTATCATATAGTTTGCGTCTAAAAACCATAGTTCGGATGTTTAAAAAACGATGCAAAGATATGCATACTTTTTCGTTCCGCAAATTTTTTTTTGTCAAAATGTGCAAGAATCGCAAAATCTTTTTTATCAAAATATGCAAGAATCGCAAAATCTTTTCGCTCGAAAATCTATTGTGGCACCCAAGAACGCCGTGATGCGCACATCGAAGTGCTGAATTATGCCATTCTGCTGACGATATAATTGCCAAAAAGTGTATATTCTGGTGCAAGAAAATGAGAAAACTGCACTTTTTTGCCAAAAAAAATTTGAGGATTATGCGATATTATTGAATATATGTATGTTACAACGGTATGACGAATGGTGAAAGATGAGTGATAAAGGTTTAAATTTTGAGAAAACAGCACTTTTTGCTCAAAAAAATTTTGAGAATTGCACAAAAGGTTGTATTTTTGCACTCGGATTCAAATCTAATATGACATGATATTTAGACGAAAATTGTATAATAAGATGCTACGGTGGAAAGAGGATCGTCACGGTGAGAGTGCATTGTTGATAAAAGGGGCAAGGCGTGTGGGTAAGTCCACTTTGGTAGAGGAGTTTGCTCGGCGTGAGTACCGTTCGTACATAATGATAGATTTCTCGGTTCGCAACAACACAGTAGATGCACTATTCAAAGACATGAGCGACCTTGATTTCTTTTTTATGAGGTTGCAACAAGAAATGAATGTTACATTGCACGAAAGGGAGAGTGTTATTGTGTTTGACGAAGTGCAATTGCAGCCATTGGCCAGACAGGCAATAAAGCATCTTGTGAAAGATGGCCGCTACGACTATATTGAGACAGGTTCGTTGTTGACACTAAAAAAGAACGTGCAGAATATTCTCATACCCAGTGAAGAAACTCGATTAACCTTGTACCCGCTTGACTTCGAAGAGTTTCTTTGGGCAACGGGGAATGAGGTCGGATTGAAGTTCCTTCCTGCCTTTCGCGAGAAGAAGGTTCCCATTGGGGGAGGCCATCGCAAGATGATGCGTGACCTACGGCTGTATATGCTTGTAGGTGGAATGCCCCAGTCTATTGAGACATATAATGAGACCAACAATCTACAGCAGGTTGATGCTAAGAAGCGTGAAATTCTAGAATTGTATGATGACGATTTTAGAAAGATTGACCCTCTCGGGCGTGCGTCGCACATGATGAGGGCAATACCCGGACAGCTGAACTCAAATGCTCGACGTTACAAGATTTCTTCAGCCATTGAAAGCCGTCGGACAGAGGGCACAGACACCGTTGTGGCCGATATGGAGGACAGTATGGTCGTCAATATTGCTCACCACGCCAACGACCCCAATGTTGGGTTAGGCTTGTCTCGCAACGAGGGGTACTATAAAATGTACATGGTCGACACGGGTCTCTTTGTCACGTTGGCGTTTTGGGACAAAGACTTTACCGACAATATCATATATAACCAGCTGCTATCCGACAAACTTGCGGCCAATCTCGGGTATGTTTATGAGAACCTAGTGGCGCAGATGCTACTGGCTGCTGGCAACAGACTCTACTACTACACCTTCCCGACTGACAATGAGAAACACAACTATGAAATAGACTATCTACTCTCGCGAGGCAACAAGATTGTTCCCATCGAGGTAAAATCATCGGGCTACCGCACTCACAAGTCGTTAGACCTCTTCTGCGAAAAATACTCCTCGCGTATCGGCGAGCGCATACTCCTCTACACCAAGGACTACCAGCAGGACGGTCCAACCACCTGCCTACCCGTATACTTTGCGGGCTTATTGTAACTATTTCACCTGCTCTCGACCCGTTGAAAATCTGTTGTTTGTATGTTATTCTACATTTAACGGTAATGTGCAATTGAGTGATTTTCATTCCTGACTGGTTCGAAACAGCCCAATGTCCGTCACTTAATTTGTCTCCCTTTCCCCAGTCCTTAGTCGGGTTGTTTAGTGATGGGGGCTTTGTGCTCGGTGCCTGTCTTCCTCTTTTCTCCGCCTCTGGAAGTGAAGTCAGAGTGAAGTCAGAGCGAAGGCACGGTGGGTGATTGATGTGCCTGTTGTCGTCCGTCTGCTACAATTATACCGAAAAAGGTAAAAAACAGGGTGCCACTTTTAGAAATAAAAAAGTGGCACGTCGTTGCACAAAGCGAGAGCAGTGAAAGCCAAGGCGAATGCATCAAATGTAACGATTCTTGTGTTTCTAGAAGGGCGTTGCAATTACTCGAGCTTCATGTTTTGGTGTCTCAGGTGTGCCTGAAAGGCACAGACAGATATAGCGTATGGCATCGCCGTACGGGGACAATGACGGCAGCGACTGGCAGCCTGTAGGGCTGCAACAGCGGAATCTGGCATCCACGTGATGTTTGCCGAGGCAGATATGGCTTTGGCTCGGTCTCGAAAATAAATTCTCGAGCTCTCATCCTGCGCCATGTTGCAGCCCTACAGGCTGCATCGGACGGGTGCGTGCCCTATTCCTAGGGCGTTGCCCTAGGCTATATCTGTTCCAGCCCTCCGGGCTGGAGGCAGGGCCGCATTGCCATACATAGTATATGTGCCGTAGGCATACATGACCATCGGTTTTGATTCGTTTGCCCTGCAAAGAAAGCCTCCTTTCTTTGCCAATCCGAAGTAACGTCACGAAGTAAAGAGGGACACGATGACAATTACAATAACAATAGGGTTATGTATATGCCCCCTTGGGAGAAAAGTTCGTGGCTCTTATGTAACATATGACTGATTTTTGCCAACCTTTCTCATTGTCGCGTCTCTCCGAGACGCTGGATAGGTGGGTGTTTCACGACCCCACACTGCGGAACCTAACGGTTCCTTGTATGGGGTTATTAAGATTCAGCATCTTTGATGCTGTTGAAAAATCAGTCAAATATAGCATAAGAGCGATATATATATTAGTTCTCTACCCGGATGGGACACACTGAAATCAACGCTGCCCCCCCAGCATCGCAATAGGGTGATCCACCGGAAAACATCACATAATAATAACCAGGAGAAGTGGAATAAGAAGGGTTACAGGTTGTACTACTCCAGTAATATGCGAGATTCATAACTATAGAATATCGATCACTATACATTTGCAATAGTTCTCCGAGCGTTGGCATTCGCCAATCGGTATAACCATGCAGGGTTAGATTATTGCAATAAGTATTAGCCTCAGACCATCGTAATTCAGTATTATATGGTTCGGGCGCTACCCTATAAGTATGTCCGTTATATTGGAACGTAGGTAGTTCGTCATAAGGATGGGTGATGGAGTCCTGTGTGCCGTAGGTAGTGCCGTTGGCATTGGTTGCGTATGCACGAATATAATACATTCCACTGCCAGCAGTAATTGAGAATAAAGAAGTGTAGTAACCAGTGCCAGTCCCATTTGTAGTATGGTTGTATGTACTGGTCAAATCAGGATTAGGGTAAGTGCCATAGCATACGCCGCGGGCTGTAATGGGAAATCCGCCATCGGAGGTTACATTGCCACCTGTTGTTACGATACTGCCAGTCAGTGTTGGTGTAGTCGTGGTTACGTTGGGCAAGCCGTTGTTAGTAGTGAAAATCACTTGAGAACCGTATGCTGTGCCATTGCTGTTGGTGGCGTAGGCGCGGACATAGTAGGTGGTGCCGACAGAGAGACCGCTCATAGAAGTGTTGAATGACCCTGTGCCACTGCCACTGGTGGTATGGCTGCCAGATACTGTGGGGTACTGTGACGTACTCCAACAAATGCCTTTGGCTGTCACAGGGAATCCTCCGTCAGACGTAACATTGCCACCACAGACTGCACTATTGGCGGTGATGCTGCTAACGGTGTTGGTTGTAACGGTAGGTAACCCATTGTCTGTAGTGAAGTTGATTTGGTTGGAATAACTCGTACCCACGGAATTTGTGGCGTAGGCGCGGACGTAGTAGGTGGTAGAGGGAGAGAGGCTGCTAATAGAGGTGGAGAATGAGCCTGTGCCGGAGCCTACGGCGGTATGGCTACCCGATATGGTGGGATATTGTGATGTGCTCCAGCAGATGCCGCGTTCGGTAACTGCGGAGCCACCATCGTTGGTGATGTTGGCACTACAGGTGGCAGATGTGGCGGTGACGTTGGTGGCAGCGGACAAGGTAATCGTTACAGCACCATTGGTGGCAGTGAACTGCTGTTCCGAGCCATAACTTGTCCCCTGTTGGCTGGTGGCGTAGGCTCGGACATAGTAGGTGGTGCCGGCGGTGAGCCCCGTCATATTGTTGGTGAAGCTGCCATTGCCACTACCATTGGTGGTATGCTGGTCGTCAAGGTCAGGACAGCCCATAGTGTTCCAGCAGATGCCGCGAGCAGTAACGTTGTAGCCGCCGTTGCTGGTCACGTTGCCGCCGCTTTTGGCAGTGGAGGCGGTGATGTTGGTGACGGGGGAGGTGGTCACTGTCGGCAGACCGTCGATGGTTGTGAAGCTGATGATGTTGGAAGCGTAATAGGTGCTGTTGCGATTGGTGGCGTAGGCGCGGGCGTAATAGGTGGCGGAAGAAGACAGTCCCGTGATATTGTGGCTGAACGCACCAGTGCCAGAGCCGTCTTCGGTGTGGTTGCCATCAATAGTAGGAGTTTGCGAAGTACCGTAGCAGATGCCGCGGACGGTCACAGGCCGCCCGCCGTCGTCGGTGATGTTGCCGCCGATGGTGGCGGAATTGGCAGTGACATTAGAGGCTTCGACTGTGGTGATTGTCGGAGAGCCGGCAAAAGTAGCCTTGACCACAATCTCGTTGCTTCCGTTGTCTGAGGTGATGTAAAGGAAAGATATGTTTACGCCATCGGTAAGTGCCACTCGGTCAATACGCACGGTCACAGCCTTAGTTTCTCCTGGCTGTATAGCATTCTCCAACCCTGATACGTTGACAATCCATTCGCAGTCGTAGGTGGCGGTACAGGTAATGCTCTCTGTACCATCGTTGAAGACATTGAAGGTCTTAACCTTCACCGACTCTTCGGAGCCAAAGTCGAGCGTGTCGAGTGGGTTTCCTGTCATGTCGGTAATCTGTAACGAGGCTATTCGCTTACGCATCTGCACGTCGCGTTTTACCTTTTTTCCAGCTGCCAGTTCGATGATGTAGTCGTCGTCAAGGTCGGCATATGCGGTCTTGCTGAGCAAAAGGGAATATTTGCCAGCGTCAAGGTCTTTGAACTCGTATGTGCCGTCGTTGCCAGTGAGTGTGGCTTCGCCCGTGGGGCGCAGTTTGACGCTGACATTACCCACAGGCTCACCGGTGGCATAGTCGGTCACGGTACCATAAATGGTGCCTTTGAGGTCCTCTTCTTTTTCAGTGCAACCATACCACACAAGGCTGGCCAGTACAGAAACTGTAATCAGTGCTGCCCAAATATACGTCTTCTTCATAAGAGTCAAGTGTTTATTGTTTGTTTTTCATGGTGATGCTCACGTTTATAGTCTCTCCGCTTAACACTTCGATAGTCTTGCGGTTGGCTTGATAACCGGTCTTCTGCACGGTGATGGTGTACTGCTGGGCATCTATTTCGTTAAAGGCAAAGTGTCCGTCGCTGCCAGTGTAGGTGTTCAGTCCACCGGGTGAGAGGGTTACAGTGCTTCCAGCAATGGGTTCGTCTGTGTCGACGTCAATCACTGTGCCGCTGATGTTGCCGAACAGGTCGTATTGTATCTTATTGCAGGAGCTGGCAAGTGTCAGCAGTGCTGCACATAGTGTGAGGATTATTATTCTCTTCATCTTGTTGTGGCTATTAGAAGTTAAAGCATAGGGTTAAGCCGGTGGATTCTGGGGTGGCGTAGGGAACGAGTGCCAGCGTTTCGACATGTCGCGCACCTTTGCTGACCAGGGCATCTACCACATTCCATACATAAACAGCAGCGGTGGCGGCAATGCAGCCGTTGCGTATGTTGGTCCAGTTGTTGGCGTTGGTGATGTATGTGGCGCGCTGCTGTGCGTTGTGGGTGCTGTTAATCAGGTTCACATAGTTCGACCGCATGCTCTCAGCTGCCACTATGCCGCCCACACAGGCCGCCTCTCCGGCTATAAACAGCAGTCCTTTTGTCTTCTGTCCTTTGTACAACTGTTCCATGCCAGGTACGAATGCCCGTGCGCTGAAAGGGTACTGGTCGGTGACTGTGAGATTCTCAAAACTATACTGGGGATGTTTGAGGGTCTGTACAAGCAGATAGACACGCCAACCTCCATAGTCTAGCTCTTCGATGTATTCGTCTAATATACGCGCGGAGACAATCATATCCTGACTGCCGCTACTGGTGATTTGCCCGTTCACCACATGCACGGTCACTTCGGCTCCGGCTGCAAGGTTACGGCGTTGGACAATGGCGGCTGCGGCCTTGTCGCGAGCAGCGTTGACGGTGGAGGCATCGCCCGACACTACTTCGACATAGGAGAAGCGCAGGTCGGTCAATCCGCTGTTGAGCCATTTGGGAGGCACTGACTGGGCAGAGGCCGCACCGCCATACAGCAGCACAAGCGTTAGTGCCAGCCTGAATATGCTGCCACAATGGCGTGTTAGGGTGTTGCTATCTTTACTCCTCATATTCCTGTAATCTCTGCATATATTCTTTGGCAAACTGACGGAAACGCTCGCGGTCGAAATCAATCTGTAGTTTGTCGCTCTTGCTTATGGCCTCAGCGAATTTGTCGGCAATCTCGTTCTTTTTGATTTCGATGACATAATAGACATGGTATCTCCCAGAACGGTCTTGCGACCATTCCTCACAGGGATTGTCGGCATCGTTGAGTACGGCATCGACCACATTCATCATCTCTCCTTCGATTTTTTGTTCCAGGTCGCTGTCCTTGCCGCTTTTGTTCACCAGTTTTGAGTAGTCGGTACTGAGGCCTTTCACCGAGTGGACCAGACGTTCGCGCATCATGGATTGTGCCATCTTCACAGCACTAAGGCGGGCTACATTGCGCTTGGTGTCTTCGCCTTCGCCCAACTCACGGTAGTACTCCTTGTCACTACGGCTTTCAGCATAGCAAGGGATGCTTTTTTGAAATACTTCGTTGGCAGGACTTGCGAGGTTGGCAATGGAGTCGAGTGCGCGCTGGCGTTCCATTTCTTTCATTTTCTGTTGAAATTCCCATTCCGCTTTTTGGGCGGCTTTTTTTTCTTTACGTGTTTGGGCATCTGCGGGAACGGTGAGCATCATCATGCAGCAGAGGAACACGGAGCTGATAAACAGTACTTTTTTCATCTTAAAGGTGTTTTTTAAACTTTTATATAGAGTTACTTTCTTTTTTGCAAAAGTACGTTGATTATTTCATTCCTAGAGTGTCCGATATGGACACGTGGCAATATCGGACATGGTGAGGGGAGGATGATGGGACCCGAAAATACGGTATTCTGTGGGTGTAGTCCACAAAATATTATAATATTTTGCTGATTATATCTGCAGAATTTAGTGTTTTTGCAGAGTCAAACAAAGTCATTTTGGAGAATTACATGGACTTTCTGTAAGCGAGTCGGAGTAGGGGCGGAAGAGGTCTGCCTCTAGAGCACGGCAGATGGTATAGAGCTGCTGCGTGTCAATGGAGGGCTTGTTGAAGAGTTTTTGCAAGGTGTGCGGGGTGATGCCGATTTGCTCGGCCAGCCAGGCGTTGGTGTGTCCTTGTCGGCGCAGTTCGTCGCGTATAAGGTTGCCTATGTGTATCTGCATAGAGGTTGCTATTTGTGCGCTTGGCTACCGAATCCCCCATAAACACTCCGACGACCGCAGACAAAAAAAGAAGGCGAGCAATCTCGTCTCCTGTCTGCGGTCGTGGAAATTACCTTTTGCGGATAGACAAAATGCTCGCGTTTCAGCGAGCATCTGCTTTTGTCATCCTCAAAAAACCAAATTGAAGTTTCCTACGTTTCAAGCTGGTCGGGACAATAGCAAACGCTATGTTATGTTAATGTGTTAATTCGTCAATGTGTTAATGCGTTAATTCGTTAATGTATTCGTTAATATGTTCATTCGTTTATGTGGTAGGAGTTTTCATCCGACGGACTCTTTCAGTTTCTCGGCGTTCTCGGCGAGCTGGAGGGCGTCGATGAGGTCTTCGATGTCGCCGTCCATGAAGGCGGGAAGGTTGTACATGGTATAGCCGATGCGGTGGTCGGTGACACGGCTCTGGGGGTAGTTGTATGTGCGTACCTTCTCGCTGCGGTCACCGGTGGCGACCATGGTCTTGCGCTTGCTGGAGAGTTCTTCCATGTATTTGTTGTACTCACGCTCGTAGAGGCGTGTGCGCAGGATGGAGAGTGCTTTCTCCATATTCTTGATTTGTGACTTTTGGTCCTGCATGGACACTACGATGCCAGTGGGTATGTGGGTGAGGCGGACGGCGGAGTAGGTGGTGTTCACGCACTGTCCTCCGGGACCTGAGGCGCAGAAAGTCTCTTTCTTCACATCGGCCATGTTCAGCTCCACGTCGATTTCTTCGGCTTCGGGCAGCACTACCACACCGGCGGCGGAGGTGTGTACACGGCCTTGGGTTTCGGTGGCGGGGACGCGTTGCACGCGGTGGACGCCGCTTTCGTATTTCAACATGCCGTAGACTTTTTCGCCGGTGACGTTGAAGGTGATGTCCTTATACCCGCCCGAAGGGCCTTCGTTGAAGTCGACAATTTCGATCTTCCAGTGCTTTTTCTCGCAGTAGCGGCTGTACATGCGGAAGAGGTCGCCAGCAAAGATGCAGGCCTCGTCGCCACCCGTGCCGCCACGGATTTCCACCACGGCGTTCTTGCTGTCGGTGGGGTCTTCGGGGATGAGCATGATGCGGATTTCCTCCTCCATCTTGTCGCGTTTCTCGTTGCATTCGGTGAGTTCGGCTTTGGCCATTTCGCGCAGCTCTTCGTCCTTCTCAGTGCTGAGCAGTTCCTTGCATTCTGCGATGGTGTCCAGCAGGCCTTTGTAGTCGTGGTAGGCCTTGACGACAGGCTGCAGGTCTTTGTAGTCTTTGCTCAGTTTGACAAAGCGCTTCATGTCGCCGGTGACCTGGGGGTCGTTCATCTGTTGCTCAATTTCCTGATAGCGGGTATAAATGGCTTCGAGTTTGTCTAGCATAGCGGGTTCTGTATTTGACTAAATAATTATAAACTAAAAACTGATACTTTTATTGTGCGGGGGAGTGATTTTTTTGAATGGAGATTTGAGAATTGAGAATTATCCGGGTGCGGCAGCAAATTCTCCATTCTCCATTCTCAATTCTCTATTTTCAAGGCATTGGCATAAATGCCCAGCAGGATTTGACGGAAGGTGTCGCCTAGGGGGTATTGGCGGCATGCGTCATCGATGTATTGTTTGAATGCTTCAGCCTCCTGAGTATATTGTGTGCAGGGGTCGTTGTGGAGCATTCCCTGAGCTATATAGTTGTTGGGCCAAAGATGGTAGCCTTCGGAGATGCGTTGGTCTATGATGCTGGCGATTTGGGTGTAGTTGCCCTTTGTGGCCTCTAGCACTTCGGGTTGGAGGGGTTGGCAGATGGTGAAGTGGACATGCCCTTTGAAGTCGAGGATGCCCCGTAGGATGCTGTCGGAGTCTTCGCCAGGGGCTTTGGTGTAAGGACCCTGTCCGCGAAGGCATAGCTCGTGTGCCTTGAGCAGGCCGCAGGGCTCCCATTCGTAGGAGACGCTGATGGGGGTGATGTGCATTTCGCTGAGGGCTGTGACGGGGTCTTGGCCTATGCCGCTTGAGGCAATCATCTTGATGAGGGCGGGGTCGGTGCGGTCGATGCCGTCCTTGGTGCGTCCGTTGCGTTGGGCAATCCACACGCTCTCGCCCTGTTGGGTGACGAGGTGGCGGAGATGTTCGGACATGTTGATGAGGCTGCGGTAGTACTCGCGCGGGGTGCCGCCGCGTCCGATGCTGTACATCTTGTTGGTCTTGGCCATCAGATCCATCATGGGCATTTCGAAAAGGTTGGCGCCGATGACGATGTGGCTGGTGTCGAGACCCTTGTCGACCAGGATGTATTGCAGCATCATGGCATCGAGGACGATGTCGCGGTGGTTGGAGATGAAAAGGCTTGGTGTTTTGCTGAGGTTTTCGGTGCCGGAGAAGGTGAACTGCGACATGGTGTTTTCTATCACCCATTGGCAGCACCGATACATGATGGTGGATTGGAACTGATGGACGTTCTCAAAAGCCAACATCTGTCGTCTCATCTCTTCCACGGAGGACTCTGGGAAGAGTTTTGCGACCAGCGTATCGAACAATTGGGCGTCTACCAATTGTTTGATAGTGTGTTTAAACTCCTGATTATCATCAGAATGTTTTTCTTCGAAAGATTCCATATCGCAAGCAAAGATACGAAGAAATTAATAATTAAAAAAGAAATGTGTATCTTTGTAGCATGAAAAGAAGTGCATTAATCCTCTTTATTGTACTGACAATGTGTCAATACCTCTCGTATGGCCAGGTGAGAATCAGCACGGAGTATCCCGAAGCCGAGGTGGTGGGGGAGTTGAGCCCGTTGCTGGACAATACCTCGTCGCTTTTTTTCTGGCAGGATACCCTGTGGTCTGTCAACGACCATGGAGGATTGAGAATGTACGCGCTGGATACGCTGACGGGTGCCATCATCGGCACTCGGCCCATGGATGTGGAGCTGCCCGCTTTTTCCGACATGGAAGAGACGGCGCAGGACGATGACTATTTTTATTTCGGCGATTTTGGCAACAACCACGAGCATCTGCGCGACGACCTGCGGGTGCTGCGACTGAGCAAAGCAGCCCTGTTGGCCGGTGAGTATCACTTCGACACTATCTTCTTCACCTACGAAGGCTATGAGGGCGGCGAAGGCCGACAGGGTATGCTGCCAACTACAGAGTATGATTGTGAGTCAATGATAGTGGGGGGCGACAGTCTGTATCTTTTCACCAAGCAGTGGACCTCCTTCCATACCACATGTTTTGCCCTTCCCAAGCAGCCAGGACGTTATGTGGCCCAACTGCGTGACACGCTGGATGTGGAGGGTTTGGTGACGGGTGCATGCTACCTGCCCGAACGGCGGGTGTTGGTGCTGTGCTGCTACACAGTGTTGTGCCAGCCGTTCGTGTGCCTCCTGTATGATTTTCATGGGACCGATTTCTTTAGGGGAGAAATGCAGCGAATACCGGTTGTGAGCAGTGTGGGCATTCAGACCGAGGCGATTGCTTCGAAGGACGGGCTTCATTATTTCCTCACCAACGAGAACTTTTCGAGGATGGGTATTTCCAATCCTCCCCAACTGCTCAAGATGGACCTCTCCGAAGCCCTCTCCGATTATTTCTCCTGTGATACTGCCCATACCCAGGTGCAACCGCCCGATGCATCGGATGTCGTGTTCCATATAAGCCCCAACCCCGTCACCGACTATTTGGTGGTCAACATCGGCGGCGTCGAAGGCACCTTTGGTTGGAGTGTGGCGATATTCGATATGTCAGGCAAGGAGGTTCTGCGTCAGAAAGTGGCGCGTCCCGAGCATGAGGTGCTGGATGTCAAAGCACTATCTGCGGGGTCATACGTTGTGTGCCTCATTTCTCCGCAAGGGAAGCGGGAGTGCTGTACCATCGTGAAATAGCCTGCCTTACTGGTTGCGCGATGGAGCGAGCGAGCCAGAGGAGTAAGCCTGTTTGGCGTGACGCTCCTGGCGCGATTGTTTGCGGAATTCTTCCCGTCGTTTCCATTCTTCTTCGTCGATGAGTAGTGCAGCCTCGATAAGCTCGTCGAGCGACATGGCGTTTTTCTCGTCCTTATGGTGTCTCCAATGCTGCTCGTACCGCGCGATGGCGAGGGGATATTGTTCATAGAGCTTCTGATACTCAGGGTAGAGCGAGCGGGCATCGGCCATCATTGTGGCTTCACGTTCGTGCCGCCATCTGCGCCAGAGTTTGAGATATTCAGTGCGGGATGCAATAATGATGATGGTGATGACGGCCCATAGGGGACCCGAGACCCCGATGACGATTCTGATGATGAGTATTTGGGCCATGTTGAGGACTATCCACACAGGGATAAGGCCTATTAGAGCCAGCAGGACGAACAATGATGTCAGCAGAGCTATGCGGGCAGGTGTCTTGAGCTTTTTCATGATATATTGAAAGATTTAAAGGTTTTCTCTATTTACATCAGGTGTGTTCTATAAATTCTGTGTTCATGTCGCGTCCCTTCGGGACGCAGTCTCGTTCCGTTTTGACTGTCACCGCACTGCGCCTTACGGCTTGTATGGTGTTGTTAATGGACGCATCTCTGTGAGGTGATTTATAGAAGTCCCCATCAGTCATCCCTCCCTCCCTCTTGTCGCCAAATATCCCAACTGAGTCGGGCTTGGCACTCCAGCATGGCAAGGCCGTTGCAAATATGTGCTCCTTGTGCTTCGGCGTCAGTCAGGAAGCGTGTGCGCGGGGGGTTGTATACAAGGTCGTAGCATAGATGACGGCTGCCCAGCAGGTCGGCATATGGCCAAGGGGTGGCAGATACGTTAGGAGCCATCCCCACAGGGGTGGCGTTGATGATGAGGGTATGGCTTGGTGCCAAGGTGTGAGCCTGGTCGTAGTCGATAGCACCAGGATGTTGCAAAGGGTGGCGCGACACTATGACATAGTCAATGCCCAGCCCCTTCAGCGCATAGGCAACCGCCTTGGAAGCTCCGCCGCTGCCTAATATCAATGCGGCGGAATGGTGGGGCTGTAGCAGCGGTTTCAGGGTGTAGGCAAAGGCGGGGGCATCGGTGTTGTGTCCGATAAGTCGGCTTCCGCGCCTTTCAACGCAATTGACAGCCCCAATGGCCTTGGCCACATGGTCCAGATGGTCGAGATGAGCGATAACGGCCTCTTTGTAAGGAATGGTGACATTGAAGCCCTTGAGTCCCTCGTTGCATGCCCATCCTTTCAACCCCGCGAGTGAATCAAGCTCGTAGGGCCGGTACTGGCCGTCGTCAATGCCTTCCCGTGCAAACATCGACTCGAACCATTGCTGTGACCATGAGTGCCCCAGCGGATTGCCAATGAGACCATATTTAATCATGCTGCAAAGATACAAAGAATTGTTGAGAAATCGTTTTTTTTTTGTATCTTTGCAAATTCTAGTTCAGACCCAATATGAAGAAGTTTTTCCGTATCATACTGTTAACGATTAACTTGCTGTTCGTGGTGGCGTTGTTCCTTTCCACCTTCGCGGGCCGCATTCCTCCCAGCCGCTTTGTCGGCATCTCGATGCTCAGCTATGGCTTTGTGCTCCTTTTCTTGTGCAATGTGCTGTTCATCATCATCTGGCTTTGTTTGTCGCGGTGGGAGTTTCTGCTGTCGTTGGCTGCCAATCTGTTGTGCGCCTCGTTTGTGCCTCTCTTCTTCCAGGTGGGGGGCAGCCAGAATGCCGAGCTGGCCGACGATGTCCTCAAGCTGATGACCTTTAATGTGCATGGCTACAATGGGCTGGACGATGATACGCTGATGACCGCCGACTCAGGCTCGATGCTTTTTCTGTCGCTCGTGGATGAGGTGCAGCCCGACGCATTCTGTCTTCAGGAATTTTTCCGTTCACGTCATGTGAATATGGTCGACAGCTTAGAGGCACGTGGCTACAAATATCGTTATGGTGTCTACGGCTCTAGCTCGTCAGGCCCGCTGATTCTCTTCTCGCGGCTGCCTATCGTAAAAGTGCATGTCATGGACAAGGCATCCAAGTTCTGTGTTGATATCGACAAGAACGGCCAAACCGTGCGGCTCTGCTGTGTCCATCTTGACTCTTACATGCTTACCGAGGAAGACCGCGAAGGCTTGGAAAGCCTCACCCATGCCCAGCCCGACAGCAATACTCACAAGCTATACAAGAAATTCAAAGAGACCACCCTGCGTCATGAGCGCGAGTGGCAGCAGGAGTTGCTTCCCAAGGTGGAGGCGGCCGATGTGCCGTTTGTGCTCATGGGCGACTTCAACGACACGCCCGCCTCATATATCTACCAGAAGGCCACCGAGCTGTTGATGGACCCATACGTGAACCAGGGCCGCGGCTTCGGCACCACCTATCATGGCCCCTTCCCCGCCTTCCGCATCGACTATATACTTCACAGCCACGACTTCGAGTCACTCTCCTACAAGCGTGTCAAGACCAACATTTCCGACCACTACCCCATAGTGGTGCAGCTACGATTGTTATAACCACCAGTCTCTTAAGGATGCCGTGAACACCAAAGAAAGATACCAAAGGCTGATAGCCTATTTCGAAAAAGAGCGACCGACGGCTCAGTCCGAGTTGCACTATGAGAACCCTTTCCAGCTCTTGGTGGCGGTCATTCTTTCGGCCCAATGCACCGACAAGCGGGTTAACATGACCACCCCTGCGCTGTTTGCTGCCTACCCCGATGCCTTCACCATGGCGAAGGCCACTCCCGAGGATATCTTCGGCTACATCCACTCCATCTCTTACCCCAACAATAAGAGCAAGCATCTGGTGGGCATGGCTCAGAAGCTGGTGTCTGACTTTGGAGGCGAGGTGCCGTCCGACCTGGACGACCTGCAGACCCTTCCAGGGGTGGGACGCAAAACGGCCAACGTCATTGCCTCCGTGGTGTTCAACCTGCCTGCCTTGGCCGTGGACACCCATGTGTTTCGTGTGGCCAACCGCATCGGGCTGACTAAGAACAGCAAGAACCCTCTGCAAACCGAACGCGAGCTTGTGAAGCACATACCGCCGGAGAAGATACCCATTGCCCACCACTGGCTCATACTGCATGGCCGTTATGTATGCCAGGCCCGCAAACCCCACTGTGCCGAATGCGGCATCAGCGAGTTGTGCGACTTCTTTATCGCAAGAGCAAAGAACAACAAAGTATAACCTCTAACCCCTAAACCTCAATTTCCAAGTGCTCACCCAACCGCTTTTTCTCATAGGTCTCGTTGCTGTCGGCATACCGATAGCCATCCACCTGTTGCAGTTGCGACGCTATCGGAAGGTCTATTTCAGCAATGTGGACATGCTGGAGGAGTTGCAGAATGAAGACCGCCGCCAGCGCAATCTGCACCAGCTGCTCATTCTGGCAGCCCGCATCCTCACTATCCTCTTCCTCGTGCTGGCATTCTGCCAGCCGGTCATCCGCAATCGCAACTCTCAAATGAAGGCGGGCGGAACGGTCGTAAGTGTCTATCTTGACAATTCTTACAGTATGGAGTGCGGTGGCATGGAGGGCAGCCTCTTGGAAAGTGCGCGACAAAAGGCACGCGAGATTGCCGAAGCCTACAAGCCTGGCGACCAATTTCAACTGCTCACCAACGACTTTGCCGGTGGCCAGTTCCATTGGTTGAGCCGTGAGGAGTTCCTTACGGCTGTGGATGCTGTGCAGGCCAGTGCCGCCACCCAGAACCTCTCGGCTGTGGCACTGCGTCAGAACGACTTCCTCCGCTCCGCGGGGGCTGCCAACAGGCATGCCTATATCCTCAGTGACTTCCAACGCACCACCTCCGACCTCGCTAGCTATCCTGTGGACAGCACTATCTTCACCACCTTCATCCCCCTGGGTGGCAGCGACGTGGCTAATATCTATGTCGACAGTCTGGCCTTCAACAGCCCTGCCTACTTCCCAGGAGCCATAGTGCAGGTGGAAGCCTTTGTGCGCAACGATGGCGACAAACCAGTGCAGAGCCTCCCCCTGCGCCTTTTCGTAGATGGGAAACAGAGGGCTCTGGCTTCGGTCGACGTGGCGGCACGCGGCTCTGTCTCCGCCACGCTCACGTTCACCCTAGGCAACGAAAGCATACTGCAGGGCTATGTCGAAACCACCGACTACCCCATCACCTTCGACGACCGCATGTATTTTTCTCTCCCCGTGACGCAGCAGATACCCATGCTGGTGGTCAGCGGGGCGGGGGAGAACCCTTTCC
Source organism: Bacteroidales bacterium (assembly GCA_017441565.1). Lineage (GTDB taxonomy): Bacteria > Bacteroidota > Bacteroidia > Bacteroidales > P3 > Colimorpha. Next base: position 19,844 of record JAFRXG010000065.1, read on the forward strand.
TCAAGCGGCTTTTCCAGGACGACTCGCTGGTGAGTTACCGTCAGATGTCAGTCGGCCAGATGGACTATGCCCACCTCTCCGACTATCGATTCATCGTCCTCGACGAGCTCCATGCTGTGCCGTCAGGGCTGGCGCAGCTGTTGCACGAGTTTGTCGAAGGTGGGGGGTCGCTCCTCGTAGTTCCCGCCCAAGGTGTCGAGACAGCCTCATACAACCAACTCCTCGGCCTCTTCTCGTCGCCGCAGTTGGGCGCGTGGGTGGCCCGACCCACACGTGCCCAACAGATAGAATCCGACATGGCGTTGTACCACGGTGTCTTCCAAGGCAAGCAGGAGGAAGTGGAAATGCCCTCAGTGCAGTCACATTACCGCCTCACCTCCTCCGCCCACACGGTCTCCCAGCCAGCCATCAGCCTGCTGGACGGCGACGCATTCCTTACCGCCACCCCGGTGGGAGAAGGCTGCTGCTATCTTTTTGCCTCACCCTTGCGACCCGAATTTACCGACTTTGTCCAGCAGGCCCTCTTCGTGCCGACCCTCTACAACATGGCCCTTTTCAGCAGTCCGCTGCTGCAGCCCTACCACTTCCTCTCCGGCACCGCACCCATACCGCTGCAGGAAAGTTATGATGCCGAAAGGCTCCCCCACCTGCTCCTCACCTCTTCGCGGGAGGACGGCCCCGACGTGGACATCATCCCCGACCTCCGCCGCATGGGCTCACGCCAATACCTGATGACCCATGGTGCGTTGTCAGGTGCCGGAAACTACAGCCTCTCCGTTCCTTCGGCTGGCGGAAATGCCGGCGGCTCGGAAGGGCTCTCCTTCAACTACAGCCGTGCCGAATCAGACCTGTCCTGCTACTCTTCCGACGAGGTGCGGAAGATAGTGCAGGAGTTCCCCTCCGACCAATGTTCCGTGGCTGCCAACGCGCAGAAGTCCATGACCGACTACATCCGCCAACGCAACCAAGGCCGTCCCCTTTGGAGACTTTTCCTCATCCTGGCCCTGCTCTCGCTCTTGGCCGAGGTACTGCTGATTCGTCTCCCAGCATCATATCGTCCTTACAATAAAAATCAGAATGCTAGTAATTGACAACATAACAAAGACCTTTGGCAGCTACTGCGCCCTTGACGGCGTGAGCCTGCATGTGCGCCGAGGCACCATCTTCGGCCTGCTGGGCCCCAACGGAGCCGGCAAGACCACCCTTATCCGCATCATCAACCACATCCTTCGACCCGACAGTGGCCGGCTGGTCTTCGACGGACACCCCATGACCGATGCCGATGTGATGCAGATTGGCTACATGCCCGAAGAACGCGGGCTGTATAAAAAGATGCGTGTGGGTGAGCAGGCTGTCTATCTGGCACAGCTCAAGGGTCTCGACAAGGCTGCCGCAGTCGAACGACTGCACCAGTGGTTCGACCGCTTGGAAATCAGCGACTGGTGGAACCGTCCAGTCGAGGAACTATCCAAAGGCATGCAGCAGAAGGTACAATTCGTCGTCACTGTCCTCCACCAACCCCAGCTGCTCATCTTCGACGAGCCGTTCAGCGGCTTCGACCCCGTCAACGCCGACATCCTCAAGCGCGAAATCCTGCGCCTCAAATCGCAGGGCTCCACCATCATCTTCTCCACCCACAATATGCCCTCGGCCGAGGAGCTGTGCGACGACATTGCCCTTATCAACCATTCCCATCTGGTGCTCTCCGGGTCCTTGGCCGACATCAAGGCCTCACACCCCGGCCAAGACCTCGACCGCATCTTCATCGACACCGTCAAGCACACCGACCATTAAGCATTCAGGCAATCAAGCACTCATACAATCAAGCATTCAGGCAATCAAGCAATGAATAAGATACCCCTCGTCATACAGCGCGAATACCTTTCGCGAGTCAAGAAACCCTCCTTCTGGGTCCTCACCCTTGTGGTGCCCATTCTTTTGGCACTCCTCTATGCCGTCCCCATCATACTGGCCAGTCGTCCTCTCGAACATGCCCATGTGCTAGTGGTGGATGAGAGCGGCCTGTTCCAAGGACAGTTCCGGTCGGGGCGCGACGTCACCTACCATGATGCCGGCAGCCTGGAATACGCCAAACGCCAGCTGGCCGAGGTGGACAGTCTCGACGCCATCGTCTTCATCCCCGCCCGCGAGACCTCCATACCGTTGGACGCCTTCCTCTACTACCGCACCGATGCCCCCTCGATGACTGTGCAGAGCAATGTCAACAACCAGCTGCAAGAAATCCTGCGCAACACCATCCTGCTCGATGTCCACGGCATTACGCCCGACGACTATGCCATGCTCACCGGCACCCGCATCCACCTTCGCACCCAGGACATTGAGACTGGCCGTGACGGGTTCCTGCAAATCAAGCTGGTCATAGGTGCCTTGCTGGCCATATTGGTTTTTCTGGCGGTGTTCATGTTCGGCTCGCAAGTGATGCGCGGCGTGATGGAGGAGAAGACCAGCCGCATCGTTGAAGTCATCGTCTGCAGCGTCAAGCCTTTCCAACTGATGATGGGCAAGGTGGTGGGCATAGGCCTCGTGGGCCTCACCCAGTTCGCCCTCTGGGTGCTGCTTTCGGGTGTGGCCATGGCGGGGGTGCGCATCAGCAATGCCGACCTTTTCGAGCAGGCCTCCGCCCGACACAGTGTCACCCAAGTGGCCACCAAGGGCACCGAAGCCACCACCCAGTATCAGGCCGCCCGCTACGAAGCCGAACAATATGAAGCCGGTGTCGGGGTGGACAAAGGCCTGCAGGAACTTATCGAGGGGCTGGGAAGCATCAACTTCGGGCTGATAATAGTGCTGTTCATCTTCTACTTTGTCTTTGGCTATCTGCTCTATGCCTCGCTCTTTGCTGCCGCGGGCTCGCTGGTGGACAACGAGACCGATTCGCAGCAGTTCACCCTGCCCATGACCATCCCGCTGCTGCTCACCATACTGCTGCTGCCTGCTATGATCGACGCCCCCTCAGGCGGCCTCAGCACCTGGCTCTCACTCATCCCCTTCACCTCGCCAGTCGCCATGCTCTTCCGCATCCCCTTCGGCGTGCCCATTTGGCAGATAGTGCTCTCCGTTATCTTGCTGCTGGCCACCTTCCCCTTCTGCATCTGGGTGGCTGCCAAAATCTACCGCGGCTCTATCCTACGCTATGGGCAGAAAGCCACCTGGCGCGACGTTTTCCGCTTCGTAAAAACTAAGAATTAACATTTTATATACATGTCTCGAAATCTTCTAATTATGAAACGGCTGCTAACCTTTTGTCTATTCCTTTTGGCCTTTACCTTCCTACAGGCCCAGACCGACCGCCGCCTATGGTCGCAAGGTCCTCTCACTTGGAACGACTTCACCATCATGCCCGCCTCCTTCGGCCAACGCTCCTACCTGCAATACGGCATTGGCTACAACCCCGTGCGCGACACCCTCGACGGCGTCCGCTGCTGCTATTACCGTGCCGTTTCGTGGATGCAGCCCAGCAGCTCGTGGGTGACGGAAAACCATCGCGACAGCAATACGCTGCGCTACAACCAAATCATCTTCGACATGCTCGAGGTGGAACGCCGTCAGTTGCAACTATCCATCAACGCCAATCCCAATGAGATAGCCTATAGTGATGTGCTTCGTGCGGCCAGCTCCAATTTGAGTTCCCGCATCGAAAGTTTCAGCCTTCTGTCGCAGGATGGTGCCGACACCGCCGTCCTCTCCGCATTTGAGCGGCAGTTGGCTGCCGAGCTCGCCCAGTACTTCGCCGACTACCATCCCCGCTACACGGCCCGCCCCTTTGGCTATGGATTGTATGTCGGCATAGGGGTCACCGGCTCCACAGGCTCAATGGGCAAGGCCTTCTCGCCGGGTGCCGGCCTCAATTTCGGCTTCGACTTCTCGTACAACCGTCACCTCCTTATCCTCGACGGCACCCTTGGCCTCTGCAAGGCACGCCAAACCTTCTCTCTTGTAGACCCCGACGGCACTGTGAATACCTTCCCCGACGGCAAACTCGGTGGCCTCCTCACCATCAATCTAGGCTATGGCTACACCCTAGTCGACAACCTGCGCTGGCAGCTGTCGCCCTTCGTCGCCCTCGGCATCCGCGAGTTCAGCTACAGCAGCCAGAACCAGAACAACAGCTTCGTCTACGCCCGCCCCGAGCCGGTCGTTGGCCTTCAATTCCGTCGCCACTTTTGGCTTCAACACGCCTTCCCCGAATACGGCCACTTGGCGGGTGGCGGCAGGATTTCAGAGTTAAGCCGAGTCTCTTTCCAGGGCCGCCTGTTGTTCTCCTACACCTCTTTCCCCGACTTGCAAGGCAGCCCTAGGGGCCTCAGCATCCAGGCTCAGGTGGCCCTCTCGCTCAGCGGCCGCCTCTTCAACGTGGACTGACGGCTCGACGGTAAATGAATAAAAGTGTGAAATCGTTGTAACATAGGGCTTTATTTTGTGATTCTTTTTCGAATTCACATGGGTTTCGTTTAGTTTTAAGAAAACAATGGGCATTTAAAAACGGATTAAACCAAACCTAGTTGTAAAACAACAGGTGAATCAAGAGGAATGTTGGTGAGAGGGAATATCAAAAGTGCTTAAAGAGTGGTTGTTAGAGGTGTGTTGGGTGCATTGTTGTAGTATTGTGTTGTGTGAGACAGAGCTTCAATTTTCTTCACTTTTTTCTTGTATTTTTAGAAAAAAGTGTATATTTGCAAGAGAGAAATAACACCATTATGAATGGGAAATTGCTTTTATCTGTAACATTCACAATATTTATGTAATGTAGGCTCCCTTGGCGGAGGGACAAATATTGTTCAATTATGCGTTGGGGGGCGACAGTTTTTCCCCGTCCAACTCGGTGGTGCGGACGGTGAGCGACCAGAAAGTCATAGCCTCCTACTGGGACGGGACAAACTACCGCCTGGCACGCGTGGGGTTGATCGACATCATATCGGCCAAGATGGGCAACCACCATCAGATAGCCGACATCCGCATCGTAAACGAAGACATCTTTTTCTGCGGGATGGACCGGAGCAATAACCGAGCCTTCCTGGGGCATGCCACGGTCAGCGACATCGAGGCCCAGAACCCGCATATTCAGTTTCAGGAACTCAAAGTGACGGATGCCTCCCTTTCCAGGCTTTGGCGGCTGGCGGCATACAAAGATTTTTCTGGAAAATTCCATCTGGTGGCAGTCGGCGAGATGTGGTACTACGACGGTGTCACGCCGTCTAATGCATACCCATGCCCTCTCCTCACACAATGCCAGTCTACTATTGTGGTCGAATGCACCTATCAGTCCGGGTCATTCTCGTATGTTGACGGCAAAGTGTTAAACGACCAAAACGGCCATTACGAGTTTGCGTGCGACGTGGTTGAGACGGACAACTATGTGGCGGTGGTGACCTTCCCTACAGCTGACGAGCTGATTATCCACCGCTGCGACAAGAACAGCCCATTCCCACTTTGGCCATTCGATATCTATTATCGTTATACCGTCCCATCGGGGAGGGTGGTCTTCAACGCCTGCAAGATGAAGGGGGACACGATAGCGGTGGCCTCGGTGTTCGACTATGGCGGCGGGGTGGACGACATGCAGGTGCGGTGGTAGATATGGCGACGATGAACATGCCCTATGCGCAGGTGTTCGACCTGAAGGACAAGGACGACATCTACGAGATGACGTATCTGCCCGACATCCAACGGCTGGTGTTGCTGCAGAACCAGACCTATACGCCCCTCATATCGCTGATTCACACCTTCTGCTTTTTGAAACCCTACGAGACCGTGTTCCCTTACAACATGGAGAAAATATACGATGCCGCCAAACGCAGCTTTACCTCGTTGGATGCGCTGTCCTCACAACACATAGTGGCGGCTGGAGGAGACTACTGGATGATGAAGAACGTGACGTTAAACACCACCGCGTCCACTTGTTATAAGATAAGAACCCATCAGGTCAGCAACCTCACCCCGTCCATCCCCATATCGGATAGTTACGGATTCTTCTCGTTTTCTCTTAACGGTATCACTTCGTTCTCTAATGAGGTGTACGACCAGATATGGATGAATTCGAAATGTATGTAGTACTCCCTTTGTTTAGACCAGATTATGATTGATATTGCGGAAAAGGTTTAACATTATTTGTGAGTTTAACTGTTGTTTAGAGGTTGTTGTTTGTAGGGTCTTGATGCTGTTTTATGCTGCTTTTGAAGCATTGCCA
>JAFRXG010000066.1:0-18405 GCA_017441565.1 Bacteroidales bacterium
CAAAAGCACGGCGGCAAAGACTTTGTTGTCGTGGGTGTTGATGTGAGCGACCGAATTCCCGAACATGAGAAAGCCTCCAAGCAGCTCGGCATACCATACCCGCAAATCATCGACACAACATCGTTCTCGTCCGACCACTACGGACTGCAATCCATTCCGCAGGTGTTCCTCATCGACCGCGACGGAACCTTGCTCGGCAACTACCGCGGCGAAGAACTTGTCCGCGAGGTGGAGAAAGCCTTGAAGAAAGAAGATGACTAACAACAAAAAAACAAATTCAATATGACACACAACATCATTAGATACTGTAGGCTGACAATTAACCACAAAAGTCCCAAACGGTTTTGAAAACGGCTGTCGCGGTTTGCGAAAATGGGTTTTGAAATTGAAACAAGGTTTTGCGGGGGTGCAAAAGGGTGTTTTGAAAATGAAACAAGGTTTCGCAGGTTGCGAAAGGGCCTTTCGGATTGAAAACAGGGTTTTGCAGGGTTGCAACGGGGTGTTTTGAAACGGAAACATGGTTTTGTAGGCCTGCAACGCGGCCTCTCGGAATGAAATATTAACAACGTAATACCACAAAGATATGGAAGCAATCTGGCTTTCGACGAGGCCTACAAGCGGACGCAGAAGAGCGAGCTGACGGCGAAGATTGCCGCCCTGGACAAGGAGCGCGACGGCTACGCCTACGTGATGCAGAAGGTGGCCGAGGCGTGGGCGGCGAAGATTGAGGACGAGAGTCTTGCGGTACACGGCGTCAGGGTGTCGCAGGTGTTCCGCGACTACGGCTTCCGCACGTCGGAGGCGCTGGTGGCGGAGAACGCGAAGATTCATAATATGGAGCAGAAGCTGGCGGACCGCGAGCTGACGGCCGACCTGCAGGCGATGAGCCTGACGGAGCTGAACCGCCGCCTGCTGAGCCGCACGGAGCAGATTGAGCAGCTGATGGGCAAGCGCAACGAGGAGAAGAGCGACGTGGTGGTGGGCGAGCTGAAGGCGGCGCGCGAGAAGCTGGACGGCCACTACCGCGCTTTTATCACCTACCTCAACGCGGTGCAGGAGCTGCAGCCGGAGGAGAGCCTGTCGAAAGCGGCACAGTACTACAACGCCGACTTGGCGAAAATCGACCTGCAATACCAGCAGAGCCGCAAGAAGGGCGGCAAAGACGACGAGCTCACGCCGGAGCCGGAAGAGGAAACCGAGGCATAAGGCGGCGGCGGACGCAAGCGCCCGCCCACAGGACGAATCATAGACGACAAAAGGCTTGGGGGCCGCGACGCGCAGCGTCGCGGCCCCCGGCCTTTCTGTTTCACAGGTTCCAGCCCAGGGCGCCTTGCTGCAGGTCTTGCATCTTTTTGTAGAAGCCTCCCGAGGCGGTGAGGTCGGCGGGGGTGCCACATTCAGCGACGCGGCCCTCTTTCAGTACGACAATCTTGTCGGCACCGGCGACGGTACGCATGCGGTGGGCAATGATGATGACGGTCTTGTCCTTGACCAGGCGCGACAGCGACTCCTGGATGAAGGTCTCGTTCTCGACGTCGAGCGACGCGGTAGCCTCGTCGAGCATGATGATGGGGGCATCCTTGAGGAAGGCGCGGGCAATGGAGATTCGCTGCCGTTCGCCACCGGAGAGTTCGCTTCCGTTCTCACCGATAAGGCTGTTCCAGCCGTCTGGCATTTTCTCGGCAAAGGCGTCGACGTGCGCCAGCCGGGCTGCGGCGATGACCTCCTCGTCGGTGGCATCCTTGCGGCCGATGCGGATGTTCTCCAGCACGGTGTTGTTGAAGAGCGTGACATCCTGGAAGACGATGGAATAGAGGCTCATTAGCGTCTCGGGGTCAATCTTCGAGATGTCCATCCCACCGACGGTGATAGTACCGGAGGGAATGTCCCAGAAGCGGGAAGCCAGCCGTGAGACGGTTGTTTTGCCGGAGCCTGATGGACCGATGAGTGCCGTAACCTCGCCCTGCCGGGCGGTGAAGGAGACGCCGTCGAGCACGGTCTCGGAGGTGTCGTAGGCAAAACGGACATCCTTGAACTCGACATCGAAACCTTTGTTGGAGAGCGTCTCCACGCCCCGCTGCTCCTCGTGGCAAAGGATTTCGTCCATACGCTCGCACTGGACACCCAGCGAGACGACAGCACCCAGATTAATCAAGGAGCCCGACATGGGGTCGTAGAGACGGGAAGCCACCAGCAGGAACATGAAAAAGGTGAGCACATTGAGGCTGCCGGCTGCCAGCAGATAGGCACCCGTCAGAGCCACCGTGGCGATGCCCAGTTTGAGAACCATCTGGCCGCTCACCACGAAATAGGCGACACCCAGCTCGGCTTCTATGGCGCGTTTTTCCACGAGGTCGATGCGAGGGAACAGGTCGTCGAGATACTTCTTCTCGGCATCGTTGGCGCGGATGTCCTGAAAGGCCTCCAACCCCTCTTGGATATGGTCGGCGAGGTCTACCTTGGCCTGAACGTTGCGGCGGTTGTAGCGGTTTTGGAACTTTGCGGAGAAGAGTACGATGGCGATAGCTATCGGAATGACCCAGACGGCGGCAAGAGCCATACGCCAGTCGAAGAAGAAGAGGCTGATGCCGATAAGCGAGGTGGAAATCATCGAGCCGATAAGCTCTGGCACCCAATGCGACGTGCCCGTCTCGATGGTGGCGGCGTCGGCCATGATGGTGCTGGTGAGGTCGGCGAGGTCTTTCTTGCCGAAGAACGAGAGCGGCAGACGGCGCAGCTTTTCGGCCAAAGCGATACGGCGGCGACCGCTTTCGAGATAGACGGAGGTGAACTGCTTGTTGTATTTGACGAACTCCATTGCTGCTATTGCCACGAGGCAGAGTGCGATTTTCCACACATAGCCCCAGGTGTCCAGCGGATTGCCTTCCATCAGGTCTTTCACCATGAAGAAGAGAAGTGCGACGGGCAGCATAAGGACGATGTCCATTCCCGCGCTGGCCAGACAGGATTTTACGAGGTCGCGGGCGCCCTGCTGCGTGAGGGCGTATTTATGACGTAGTGTACTGATGATGCTCATTTGATATTCCACTTTACAGATTCCACATATTGTTTCCACATAGCGGCATACTTGCCGTCTTTGGCGAGCAGCTGGGTGTGCGTCCCTTGCTCGACGACGCGTCCCTCATCGAGTACATAGATGCAGTCGGCACCGGTGACGGAGGAAAGTCGGTGTGCCACCATCACAAGGGTCTTGCCGCTCTCGGCCATCCGCGAGAAGGCTTGTTGGACGCGCGTCTCGTTGTCGGGGTCGGCAAAGGCTGTTGCCTCGTCGAGGATGACGATGGGCGTGTCTTTGAGCATCACGCGGGCAATGGCCACACGTTGCTGCTCGCCGCCGGAGAGATAGGTTCCCTTGGTGCCGATGACGGTGTCGATGCCCTGTGGCAGTTTGGCGAGGATATCGTCGCACTGGGCCTTGTGCAGGGCTTCCAACACTTCCTCGCGCGAAGCATCGGGCCGTCCCAAGCGGACATTCTCCAGAATGCTGGTCTTCAGCAGATGGCTGTCTTGGAATACGAAGGAGATTCGGTTCATCAAATCCTGTTTTCGGATATGGCGGGTATCCACGCCACCCAGCGCGATGGAACCTTCCGTGACATCGAAGAAGCGGGCCATCAAGCTGGCCGTAGTGGTCTTGCCGCCACCTGAAGGTCCCACAAAGGCAATCTTCTGTCCGGGTTCCACTTTCAGCGAGATGCCGTCCACGGCAAAGCGGGTGGCACCGGGGTAGCGGAAGCGGACATTCGAGAGTTCCATCTCGTTGTCCTGTGGCAGCTGGGCATTCTCGGGATTCTTCAGCGGGTCGATGGCCAGGATGCGACCGGTCTTGTCCAGTGCTTCGGCCACAATCATCTCGTTCTCGCTGGCGAACATGATTCGGTTGAGCGTGACGGCTATGGCTGGGGTGATGATGACATAGTAGAGCAGGTTCAGCAGGTATTCGCCATCCACATTGCCATTCTTGGCTACCACAAGCGTCAGACCGATGAGTACAGCGAAGGAGGCGTTGACAAACGTGGTGTATAGCGTCATCGGCATACGCAGGTCGATTGTGTAGGCAATGACCCATTTACGGTATTGGTCGATAGAATCCTTGAAACGTTTGAAGGAGAACACCGACTGTCCGAAGGTCTTCACCACAGGGATGCCACGGACATACTCTACTGCCTCATTCGACATGGTGTCCAGCGCCTTGTTGTACTCGCCCATTTTCCTTTTCAGCGTGGGACCGGTCATCAGGGAGAGCATCACGATGATAGCCAACACGACCGTTCCCAAACAGAGCAATCCCATCCGCCAGTCGAACAGGAACATCAACACCGCCAAACCCAGCATAGTGGCGTACATTCCGGCCTTGTCGGGGAGTTGGTGGGCAAGGTAGGTCTCCGTCGACTGGGTGGATTCCTGTACCCATTTGCGTGCCTTGCCGCTACCAAGGCTGTCCAGAAAGCCAATGGGCAGTGTCATGATATGTTGCATCAAGGTTTTCCGCATATTGGCGGCGATGCGAAATGCCGCCACATGCGAGCACATCAGTCCGCCAAAATATACCACGATAGAGGCAATGGCAAACGCCACGGCCATCCATCCGAAGTAGGCGATGCGGCTATAGTCGCCGGCTATAACATCACGGAGAATAGCCCAGATGTAAAGAAAAGGAGCAAGAGCCAATAGCTGGCTGATACCTGCAATCGACATGGAAAGGTAGGTCAGTACCTTTCGCTTTCCGGCATAAGTCAGGAGTTGGGGAAGGAGTCTTTCTTTCATGTCCATAAACAATATTACTATATCAGTTTTGCGGCAGCTTTTTTCATAACGCGTTCTGCCAGTCGCATCGCAAAGAGGGCTACGGGGATGGTCAGAACCAAGACGACAATCAGCACGGGAATGTTCTCTATAACTGGCAGCATCAGTTGGTCGTACCCCGCGGGCATCTCCTCAACGGCAGCGGCTAGCGAACCCTCTGTATCAGTCCACCAATGGATGGTGTAAGTAAAGAACGAGAATGCAAAAGGCACGAAACTCCAGCGGACACCCTTCAGAGTGTCATAGCCCTTCACTTTGCGGATGATTTCGGACAATGCCGTCAGAACCACCATCCCAATGATGAAAGCCAAATCTGCTTCGCCAGCCAGCAAGAACAGCACAAAGATAAAGCCGTTCAGAGCGGTTGCTGCACCGAAACTGTGAATAAGAGTGCAGGTGTAGAAATACACCAATGCCGATAGTAGCGGCAGCACCGCGCCAATATACGCGTAACACGCAGGGTGGATTGCACCGCTTGCGGCACCAAGAATGAAAATGGCGAGATAGGCAATCGCCATAAGGGTTACCCTGATTGCTGTTTTCATGATATTAGTCTTTCTGTTTTAGCAAGCGGAGCGAGTAGATGAACAGGTAGATGCCCAGAGTGGCCATCACGGGATGGATGAGCAGCTGCACTGGGTTGAATTCCATGAACAGCTCGGTGGCGTGGAAGAGGTTGAACAACATCATCAGCGTAGCCAGCACGAGGTTGATGACGCGCATGACCTTGCATCTACGGTAGTTCATGCAGAACAGGCCGCACATCGGGACGAAGAAAGCCATCCCAATCATAAACAGCAGCATACCCGTCGGAGCCTCTCCCGTAGCGTCGGGCATAGCGATGTTGGCTCCCCAGAATGCGGGAAGCATGTCAGCCAGCATGTGCATGGCGAAGCCAGCCATGATAATCACCCATAGAAGGGATACTTTAGAAATTCTTGTTTCCATAATTGACATTGTTTAGTCGTTATACAGTTGGGGCTATTTCACTGCCGACACACACAGCCAGTGGTGCTTTTCGTCGTGATGAACGGTGATGTCGTGGAAGCCGACGGCGGAGAGGTGCTTCTGTAGTTCGTCGGGAGTGTAGGTGTGCATGCCGTCGATGAGTTTCTCCCATTTCTTGTTGGCATCGGTGAGGCCGTCATCCTCATTTACGATGACGAAGCAGCCACCTTCTTTCAATGTGCGGTGTACACCTGCGAAGCATCTTTCTATCTCAGGCCAGAAATAGACCGTCTCAAAGGCGGTGACAAGGTCAAAGGCACCGTCGGCAAAGGGTAACGCGGCGGCACTCGCCTCCATCACCTTGCAGCGACCAGCAGCAACAGCGGCTGCGTTCACCTCGGTGGACTTCTTCACCGAAACGGAGGAGTGATCAATGCCCGTCACCGTCCCTTTCGGACAGCGTTGCAGCAGCCGTGCTATGTTGGCCCCACCGCCACAGCCTATGTCGAGGACATCGGCAGTCTTCGACAAATCCACATACGAGAGTCCCCATTCCGCCATGTGGGCGTGCGAGCCTCCGTTCATTCCGTTCACCATCATGCGCCCGAAGAGACCCTCCGGCTTGCGCGTGTTGCTAAAGATTTTGCTTAAAATACCCATAACTATTGTTTTCAGAAAATCAGTTTATTGTACTTTATTACGTTATCGTAGTTTGTTTTGCAAAATTACACCCCCACTACAATTTGGGCAATCCTCAATTGTAATGATTTTATACCCTTCACAAATGTGCAAAACGAAACAAGGATGTGCTAAACGCCACGAAAAGACGAAGAAAGAGCCTATGACTTTATCAATAGGAATATAGCCAACATTAGGCAATGTCAGCTGTGGATAGCACAAGAACGAGATTAGCCGAGCAGCACGTCCATGACCATCATTAGGACAAAGCCGACGGCGAAGCTGATGGTGGAGAGGTTGGTGTGGGTGCCTTGTGCCGTCTCGGGGATTAGTTCTTCGACAACGACATACATCATGGCACCCGCGGCAAAGGCAAGCATATAGGGCAGCGCAACGCCTAGCACCGAGGCCAATAGCAGGATGGCAACAGCACCTAGTGGTTCGACTACGCCACTGAGCGTGCCGATGAGGAACGACCGCCAGCGCGAGTTGCCCTCGGCGTGCATGGGCATGGAAATAATGGCGCCCTCGGGAATGTTTTGTATAGCTATACCGATGGAGACCGCTAGGGCGGCAGAAAGAGTCAGACCCTGCGCCTCGCCAGCAAAGACCACGCCTACAGCCATACCTTCGGGCAGGTTGTGGATAGTGACGGCGAGGGCGAGCATGGCGGTGCGTGACAGGCGGGAACGGGGACCTTCAGCCTTGGAGGAGCCGATGTGCAGGTGCGGGGTGAGCTCGTCGATGAGCAGCAGGAAGCCCATGCCTAGCAAAAAGCCCAAGGCGGCAGGCAGCACATCGCCCGCCTCCATATTGATGGCAGGCAGCAAGAGCGACCAGAAGCTGGCCGCCACCATCACCCCGCTGGCAAAGCCCAGAAGGGTCTTCTGCAGACGGTCGGGGATGACGCGACGCATGAAAAAGACGAGCGACGACCCCAGCATGGTGCCAAGCAAAGGCATTATCAGTCCGATGATTACAATAGTCATAGCGTGTATGTTTATTAATGCAAAGATACTACAGGTTGGCAACATCGCCAATAGCCATTGTTAGGTATTTACATCCTCGACTTCGAAATACTTGCTGATTTCCCTCGGCAGCTTCGTGTCGAAGTAGGAGATGTCCATCTGGTAGTGCTTGAAGTCCTCTGTTTCGACTTCCAACCGACTAAAACCGTTTTTAATTTTTATGCAAAGAATATCGTCCCACGGAATCTCCACTGCCGTTGGAAGAAGCTTTATCAGAAGTAATTCTCTTTTCAACAGATGAATACATGTGGTGTGGTCGGGGACCTCTTCCGCTCCAACAAGCACCAAACCCTTTGGGCCGACGCGTATTTCGGCACGAAGCATCAGTATGCTGTAGCGCAACAGCAACAACATGTAAAGATACACAAAACCGAGAAATACCCAGAGCCAGAGCATACCATCGCAATCTATGACATCATTTACAAGGCCATAGACAAAGACACCAATACATAGCAGGCAGATGCCAATCATAAACCATGCCCCTCCACGGCCATTGAAGGTGGTGGACTTATTGTAGCCCTTTATCGGCTCGTCGCACAGGCTCCTCCATCCAAGATGGGAGAGCACCCTTAGAACTGTCCTACGGGTCTGGATGTCTTTCTGTATCTCGTCGAACATGATGGCTGGCTATTTTGCCCAGTAGATGTAGTCTGCTTTGCGGGGCTTGGGTTCAGGAATAGGTTGGTTGGTGTAGCCAAGGGCGAGATGGCCGATGCCGACATAGTCGCCCTCGATACCGAGGTCGCGCAGTATCTGCTTGCCTTCCTCGCTCTCGAACTCCTCCTTAGCACGGTGTATCCAACAGCTGTTGAGCCCCAACGACTCGGCAGCCAGCATCATGGTTTGCATAACGATAGGGCCATCGTAGGCGGCATTCTCCGACTTCTTCACCAGCACAATAATCATGCAGGGCGCGCCGTAGAAGGGGTCGCTATCGGCACCCATGACGTGGGCGTTCATTTGTGCGATGCGGTCGCGCAACTGGCGGTTGGTGACGACGACGATGATAGGATTCTGCATACCACGGCTGGTGGGCGACCAGGTGCCTGCCTCGGCCACTTGGCGGAGAAGGTCGTCAGTGGGCATACGGTTGGGGTCGAAGGTGCGGCAGCTGCGACGCTTCATGATGGTTTCGATAACTTGGTTTTCCATATTGATAAAGGTTTTAACGTCTGAAACGGTAGATTTTGTTCTCTTTGGGGTCGGGGGTGTTGAAACTGACGTATATCCAACGTCCGCGCACGTCGACACCCTCGGGTTCAAGACCTATGGGGTTGAGGTCGATGGTGCGCACTTCCTGACCAGTGTCAAGGTCCACGACATGGAGCCAGTAGTTGCCAGGGTTGTCGCCATCGGGCAGATAGGCATGGCCCTCCTTGATTTTGCTCCCTTGCGCCACCTTCACGCAGGTGATGGGTATAGTCCTTATCACATCCGCGTCGGTGAGGTGAACCTCCGTGGTTTCGGTCGTCACTGAGGGGAGGACGAACTTCTTCAGATACATCATCCCGCCTTTTCTGCCGCCGAAGGCATAAAGGTATCCGCTGTCGGCATCGAGGCACCAGTCCTGTGCCACGGGGAAACTGGGGCTGTCAAAATAAATGCGTTGCACCGTGGTCGACCCTTGAGTGTCGATGCGGGTGACATGGCATGCCTTGTCGCCATAGCAGCTGGAGACATACAGCAGCGGCAATGTGGGCGAGGCTCCCGTATCCTTTAAAAACTCAGATGAGAAGGAGGCATTGTTGCAGTGAGTGGCGTTTCCCTCCAGCTGGAAGGCTGCGATGCACCTCTTCTTTCGTAGGTCCAGCAACAGGCATTGCCCCCCATGACGCAGAGTCACTGCATATCGGCCATAAACGGCCAGCCCTTGCATGGGGCCTTTCAACTGAACGCTGTCGTCAACCCAGTCGCCCAGCCGTGCCACGACTGGCCGCTGGCCATAGACAAATATGGGGAGGAGTGCGAGGGTTAGGAGGATTAATCGTTTCATGAATACTCAAGACTATAAAAGAAAAAAGTAAAAACTAAAAAGTAGACATCCGCACCTTTTAGTTTTTACTTTTATACTTTCAACTGCCACTTAGAAGGTATAGTTTATGCCAATCCTCACCCAGTTGTTGCTTGCCGGGTTGAGGGGGGAGATGCCTTTGGCCATATAGCCGAGGTTTGTAGTGCTGTTTGTGGTGTTGACGATGGTGCGGTTGGCCAGGGTGGGGGTGCCGGAAGTGAAGATGTATTCGTCGATGATTTCCTTGTTCTGATGAACGGTCATGTCAAATGAGATGGCCAGCACGTCGAAATAAAGGTCGATGAAGCAGTTGGGGGAGAGCTGCCAGCTCAAGCCAGGGATGATTTTGGCACCGAGGGAGTGCGAGGAGTCCTGCACATGGTAGGTGGTGTCGATGGTATTGTGCATGTCGAAACAGTACCAGTCTGCAAAGTCGTGGCGTATCGGTTGGAATACATGGGAATAGTATGCGTTGAATTCCAAAAAGAATGCCACATCGCCTACCTGTATGGCTTCGAAACGCACATAAGGGGCAACCATGAAACTGGATTGGTGTTGGGTGAACCAACCTTCATAATCAATATTGGGATTGTTGGGTTTCAGCGGGTTGCGGTATTCGGGAAGGATGTGGTTCTGGTTGAACTCGGAGGGGGTCATGTCGCTGCGCAGATGGCTGAACGAATAGGATGCCGCGATGCCGAACTGTAGCCGTCCCGTCTGGTAACCGAATTTGAAGCCGAGGGTGAGACCCAATGGGTTCTGGTGGGTAAGGGTGTCCATTGGGATGGGGGCGATGGTGTCGGCGCCGCTGGGTGTGTGTCCATAGAAGGTGGCCGAAGGCGTAGTGGTCCCCAGAGAGTAGGAACCGCCCAGTTGTGCGCTGACCACAAACTGCGCGTTAGCGGTAGCGGCCAGTGTCATAAGGGTTATGATGAGTATTATCTTCTTCATGATTCAGGAGGTGTTAGAATGTGAAGTTGAAACCTACGCGTACCCAGTTGTTCTTTCCCAAGTCGGTAAGCAGGGGCGTTCCCGTGAGGCCGCCGCCAATGACTGTCTCGTTGGTGATAGTGACGGTCTCGGTGTGGTCGGTTTGTAATTCGCCACCGTTGACAAATCTATGGGTGTAGGCGAAGTCGATTTTGTTGGTAGTGGTCTTCCTGTATGCAAGCGAGAGGAAGTCGAGGTAGAGGTCGATGGCGCAGTGGTTGCTGAGCTGCCAGCTCAAGCCTGGCACCACGCTCACACCCAACGAGGTGGAATTGAGCGGGCGGCTGATGGTGGAGTCGGTCACCGAGGGCAGCGGGATGCCCGCAGGACCTATGTTAATCTCGGTAAAAGTGACTTCGGGATTCTTGGTCATCGTGTAGAAGGCACTCAGCTCTGCAAAGATGGCCACATCGCCCGCCACCAACAGGTCGTAGCGGAAATAGGGGGCCACGGTGATGGAGGCCACGGAGGTGGACATCGAACCGGTGGTCACAATAGTGGGGATACCGTAATTGACCCCTTCGTAAACACCTAAGATAGGGATGAGGGTGGGGTCGAGGGATTGTATGCCGGTGGTGTACTTATTGTAACTGGCGGCAATGCCGACTTGTGCCTTGCCGAATTTATAGCCGATTTTCAGGCCGCCCGAAAAGTTGCTGTTATCCTCTAGTGGAGTAATCACGGGAGGAATGGTGGAGTCAGCACCCACCACTATTTGTGCTGAGGTACTGTAGTTACTAGAGGTCTTACTTCCTCCAATATTGGCACTGATGATAAGTTGTGCGTTGGCTGTAAAAGCGAAGACAGCGAAGGTCAGGATAAGGACTATCTTTTTCATTTATAATTTATTATTGATGTCTATATAAAAAAGTTTGCATGTTCAAACCATGCTTTGAGGGCATGGATTTGAACATGCAAAAATACAACTTTTTTTTTAATTACAAAGAAACAAGGTTAAAATACCACTTTTGAGGCGTAGACGCCGGCTTCCGCGTGCCAGCGTTCGGCACCATCCTTGCTGAAGCAATACACATCGCTGTTGGAGCCGTAGGCACTATTGCAGATGTATATGTCACCGTTGGCCGGATTGACGTTGATGCCATAGGCGTTACTGAGGATGGAACTATATGAAGTAAGAATAGGGGTTTGGTTGCAGTAGAAGGCGGCGGTGGGGTTCCAGTTGGCATCATAGGTGGTAGCGTAGCCATACAGGTCGTTGCCGTAGAACTCGAAGTTGGTGAGGTTTATGGGGTGTGGGGTAAAGGTACAAGAGCTGCCGATGTGGAGACCTACAGTCCGTGCCGGTTTGTTGACTTGGTCGTAGTAGTCGCCGGGGCAGTCGATGACCATATCCCCAAGGCTGTTCCGTTTGATTTTGCAGGGATTGTAGGCGTGGGTCTGACTGGCAGTGTTGATGATGATGGGGAGTTTCATGATTTCGGTAAACGTGAGGAGGTCTACCACCGACAGGGTGCTGTCGTATACGGCATTGCCATTCTCATCATACTGCCAGCTGTTGCAGATGTACAGCAAGTCGTTACAGAGGCACAGCTGTTCGGGCTGCATACCGCTCAATGGGCAGGATGCCTCGATGGCATAGGTGGCGGTGTCGATGCGTACCACGCTCTTGTCATAGCAGGTCACATAGATTTTTCCGCCGTAGCAGGCTATGTAGCGAGGACCACGGTTGCCCATGTCAATCTGCTTGAGGCTTTTCCCGGTAGCAGGGTCGATGACCTCTACTTTGTTGGAGGTGTGGACGGTGGCGTAGAGCTTGTTGCCGTAATGCACCAGGTCCTGTGCCAGGTCGCCCAGTCCGCGTCCGTTGGCTGCGGAGAACCAGTCGGCTTCGATGGTGCCGTCCTTGATGTTCAGACGGCTGATTTCGGCGTCGTTGCCACCCCAGGAGCCTTCGTTAAGCACATAGGCGTATGTGCCGTCGTTTGAACTGTTTCCCGATTCGGGGTCTTTTTCGCAGCCGACTGTCAGCAACAGCGCGCAGGCTGCAAGAAGGAGAAAGTTTCTTTTCATAGTATATAGTGTTAGTTGTTAAAGTATTCTTTTTTCTTCTAGTAATCCTAGTAATTCTAGTATAACTAGTAATGCTAGTAGTACTAGTTTTACTAGCAATAGTGGCTAAAACGCATACCCCACCCCAACCCTGTAGTTCCTTCCCATCATGGGGTAGTTCTTCACCACCTCGTACTGCACGTCGAACAAGTTCAACACCTGCGCCTTCACATCCAGTTTGCCGTGCTTCAGCCAGAACTGTCGGCTCACCCGGATGCCTTGGTCCACATAGCCCTTCACCATATTGGCGTTCGTGTTCTGACTCATGCGGTACCGCCGGCCCACCAGGGTGGCCGAATAGCCCACATCCACCCACTTGGTGGAAGCTACGAGGGCTATGCTGCCGCTGTGGCGTGGCGTGTAGGGTATTTGATGACCATACACCTTGTTCGAGGGGTCGGTGCGGTCCACGGCATATTGGAACGAGTAGCCCAGCGTCAGGGTGACATCCAGCAACCTGCGCCAGTCTCCGGGCACGAAGATGCTCGATGCGCCACCGCTGAACCGGCTGGTGGCCGAGATGTCCACCCCGCGAACCTCCACCTTGCCCAGATTCTGCATCGACCACAGGAACATATTCTGCATCGGCACTGCGATAATCTTGTCGCTCACGCGGTTGTAGTAGCCGTCCACCGATATGCCGTTGTCCCATAAGTAGGTACTCCTCACAATGCGGCTGTTGCTGAAGCTCACTCCCACGTTGTGCTGCCGCGCCTTCTCGGGCTGTAGCGACCTTCCCACGGTGAAGTAATACAGCTCGTTGAAGTTGGGTACCCGGTACGTTTCTTTGAAGAAATAGCGCAGTGTGAGGCGGCCACGCGTGTAGGCCACCCCCGCGTAGGGCGACAGCCGTGCGTAGGGCTCCGACACCACCTCCTGCTCATGGTCGCGTATCCAGGTGCCTAGCACATGGGCGTTGATGCGCAGGCCCTCTTCTACGGCCTTCCCGGGTGTCGAGCGGTACTCCGCCGACAGCACCCCAAGGGCCGATGTCCGCTGCACGTCGTTGTGCTTGCTCAGGTTGCTGGTCAGATGGCTCACCGCCTCGTCGGCCGCAAACGCCACGCTGAAATGCCCCGACTCTTTGCCGCCGAAATAGTAGCGCAACGTCTGTGAGAGGTAGCCCTCCTGCTGGCTGTAGTCGTTGCGGATGATGCCGGAGGCGGTGCGGGCGGCGGTATCCTCATAGATGTCGTTGCTCAGCTGGTATTTGCCCAGCAGCTGCACCTCCAGCCGTTGCCCGGTCTTGCGGTAGCGGGCCTGGGTGAAGAAGAGCTGCTCTTCAGTGTGCTCCGAGGCCTTGGAGGTGTAGTAGATGACAGGGCCGGGAAGGGCATGGAATCCGTTCATATAGTGTGCCTTGATGTGCAGGCGGCGGTGGCTGTCGAATCGGTAGAAAAAGTTGGCGTCCACCGTCCCCATCCGCATCTGCGAGTTCTGACGGTATTCGCGCGAACTGCTGTCTTTCTGGTCAACGGTGTAGTACAGCGTGAAGGGGTAGTTGCCGTCCGAGCGGGTGTAGTTGCTCCAAAGCGAGAAAGAGGCCTTGCGCCCCAGCCGTTGCTGGTAGGCAAGGGTGGGGGAGAAATAGCCGTAGGAGCCCCCTTCGAGGTCGACCGAAAGGTTGAGCGGCAGGGTTCCGAATTCAGGCACCGTGGTCTCCATGTTCAGCGTGCTGCCTGCCGCTAAGGAGCGGGCCGACTGCAGCAGGTTGTCGCTCTGTCCGTTGGCGAAAGAGATGTAGCTGCTGTTGCCCAACGTGTAGCGTCCCAGGTCCACTTGCCCGTTCTGGCAGTCGTTCACCGCCACGCCGTCGATGGTGAGGGTGCTGAACTGGCTGCCCAACCCGCGGGCCGATACAGTCTTGATGCCCCCGATGCCGCCATAGTCTTTGAGCGTCACGCCCACCAGCCTTCGTGCCGCATCGCTTAGCAGGGTGCCGCCCAGCTGCTGCATCTCCTTGGTGGCGATGACCTGCGTGGGGGTCTGCACCCGCAGCTCCTCGGGACGCCCATTGGGGTCTACGATGCTCACTTCGGGCAGCGTCACAGCACGCCGTGAGGTGTCCTGTGCCACGCATGAGAATGAGCGGCAGACCGAAAAAACGATAAGCGGTATTATTACTTTTTGCCAGTCCATACAATTTACTCCCTTTCCTCGAGGGCGTTTCATTACCGACTTGGCAGGTCTTCTGACTTGTCTCACCGAGTTCGCTGCCTTCCCATGCTGCTATGACGCAACACAGTGGCTTTCATTGTCGAACCTGGCTCTTGAGGCTCACAGCAGCGGGACTGTTGCCGACTTTCACGGCATTCCCTTTTAGCACCTTCGTGGTGACCAAATCGGCTGCAAAAGTACTAACTTTTTCCGACATACAGAAAAAAAAGTGAGCCGCCAACCTATTCGGCCTATCTCTTTGGGGGACGGGTAGGCGGCAGTGAGGGACCGACTAGGGGAAGACTAGGTTGTATGTAAGATTAATCTAGGATATAGCATCCTAAAAGGTGCTTATTTGGGGGGGTGAGCTTTATTAGAAAAGGCGAATCTGTTGATATGGAGGTTATAGGGGAGGCGGGGAGAGCGGAGGCGTCGGATGCTACGAGGGCGGGAAGCCCGTGCTTGCCGTCGCTCATGGGTTGGGATGAGGGTTTCTAGGGTGTGCTGCGGGCAGGGGAATTTTATTTTGCCATGGACGCAATAAATAGGGCAGGCGGTGCGTTAAAGAGTGTCCGTACAAGAGTGCGGAGACTGTGATATATGGCCAAGAACGCAGAGAACGATTCCCCCTTGATGAGGCAGCATGCCGAGATGAAACGCAAGTTTCCCGATGCCATGCTCCTGTTCCGTGTGGGCGATTTTTATGAGACCTTTGGTGAGGATGCCCGCAAGGCATCCCAAATACTGGGTATTACACTTACCCGCAAGGCTAGCGGCGGAGGCGGTTATACCGACCTCGCCGGCATTCCTTATCATGCTGTCGACCAGTATCTGCCACGCCTCGTGCGGGCGGGTCTGAGGGTGGCTATTTGCGAGCAGCTGGAAGACCCCAAGACGGTGAAGGGGCTGGTGAAGCGCGGCATTACCGAGCTGGTGACCCCCGGCGTGTCGTACAACGACATGGTGCTGGATGTGAAGGAAAATAACTTCTTGTGCGGTCTCCATCTGACCGACAAGGTTCACGGAATCTCGTTCTTGGATGTCTCCACGGGCGAGTTTTATGTGGCTCAGGGCGATTTGGCCTATATCGACAAGCTGATGCAGAATTTCCACCCCGCCGAGGTGGTGCTGCAACGCAAGAAGTTGCAGTGGTTTTTAGACCACTTTAACGAGAAATACTATACCAATACGTTCGATGATTGGGTGTTCACTACCGACTTTGCCAACGACCTGCTGACGAAGCAGTTCGACACCACTTCGCTCAAGGGGTTCGGTGTCGAGGAACTGACCGAAGGGGTGGTGGCCGCCGGAGCGGCGCTTTATTACCTCCAGGCCACCCAGCACGACCGTACCCAGCATATCTGCACCCTCACCCGCATCGAGGAGGATCGCTACGTGTGGCTCGACAGGTTCACCATCCGCAATCTGGAGCTGGTCCATTCGCCTAACGAGAACGCCCGCACGCTGCTTGACGTGCTTGACCAGACGGCCACCCCGATGGGATCGCGCCTACTGCGACGTTGGATTGTCATGCCGCTCAAAGAGAAAGAGTTGATAGAGGAGCGGCTGCATATTGTGGACCTCCTGGTCCGCAACCGCGACCTCGCGGTGCAGCTGATGCCCCATATCCGCGCCATTGGCGACTTGGAACGCCTGATTTCCAAGGTGGCGGTGGGCCGTATCAACCCGCGCGAGCTGGTGCAGCTGAAACGTTCGCTGGCGGCCATAGCGCAGATTCGCCACCTCTGTTCGTTGGTGGATGACGAGCCTTTCCGCCGCCTGGCAGAGCAGTTTAACCCCTGCCAGGGCATATATGAACGCATCGACCGCGAGATTAAGGAGGACCCGCCGGTGAAGCTGGACAAAGGCGGCGTGATAGCCTCCGGCGTCAATGCCGAACTGGACGAGTTGCGCGCCATGGCCGGTTCGGGCAAGGACTACTTGATGGAGATACAGCGACGCGAGAGCGAGGCCACTGGCATCCCATCGCTGAAGGTGGGCTTCAACAACATCTTCGGCTACTACCTCGAGGTTACCAACACGCATAAAGACAAGGTGCCCGAAGAATGGATACGCAAGCAGACCCTTACCAACGCCGAGCGTTATATCACGCCCGAGTTGAAGCAGTATGAGGAGAAGATCCTGGGTGCCGAGGAGCGCATCCTCGCGCTGGAAGCCCAGCTGTATGAGCAGCTGCTCACGGCGGTGATGACCTTTCTGGAGCCTATCCAATACGATGCCCAGCTGGTGGCGCGGCTGGATTGTCTGCTGTGCTTCGCCGAGGTGGCCCTGGCTCATGACTACTGCCGCCCCGAGCTTTCAGATGACACCACCATCGACATCAAGGATGGCCGCCATCCGGTCATCGAGACCCAGCTGCCGTTGGGCGAACAGTATGTGAGCAACAATGTGTTCCTCGACCGCGACACCCAGCAGATAGTCATCATCACGGGGCCCAACATGTCGGGTAAGTCGGCATTGCTGCGCCAGACAGCCCTCATCGTGCTGATGGCTCAGATGGGCAGTTACTGCCCTGCCCGTGAGGCGCATATAGGCATGGTCGACAAGATTTTCACCCGTGTGGGGGCTTCGGACAACATCTCGTCGGGCGAGTCGACCTTTATGGTGGAGATGAACGAGACGGCCAGCATCCTCAACAACGTTTCCGACCGCAGCCTGGTGCTGCTGGACGAGATAGGGCGCGGCACATCGACCTACGACGGCATTTCGATTGCATGGGCCATCACCGAATACCTGCACAACCTCAAGAATGCGCGCCCCAAGGTGATGTTCGCCACCCACTACCACGAGCTGATTGAGATGGCCGACCAGTATGAGCGGATACAGAACTACCACATCTCGGTGCGTGAGGTGGGGAACAAGGTCATCTTCCTCCGCAAGTTGGAGATGGGGGGCAGCGAGCACAGCTTCGGCATCCATGTGGCACGCATGGCGGGTATGCCGCAGCAGGTGCTGAAGCGGGCCAACAGCATGCTGGAGCTGCTGGAGTCGAAGAATGAAAAGATTTCGGAGCAGAAACCGAAGGTGGACAAGTCGAAGAAGAAGGCAGAGGCAGCCCCCGGCGACGGCTACCAGCTGAGCTTCATCCAACTGGACGACCCCACCCTGCTGGACATCCGCGACAAGCTGCTCGACATAGACATCGACTCCCTCACGCCCATCGAAGCACTCCTGAAGTTGAACGAGATTAAGAAGTTAGTGGCTAAGAAATAAACCGCGCCCGTGCTGCCCCGTCTGAGACCTTTAGCTGCCTCCAAGCCCCACTTTGCACAGGATGATGGGAAGTTACGTTCACGCGAGCAAAAGAGTTGGCGAAAGAGGGGTGAAAATGGGGTTGAGAGTGGTGTATGAAGGCTGTTTTGCAGGAGCGAAAAGGGTGTGGGAGTGAAAAATTTTGTATTAGAAATGAGTGTGTTATGACTTTTCTGCAAAAAAAGTTTTGCTGAATGGAAAAAAGTTTGTACTTTTGCACCCGCTTTCGAAAAGAAGAAGTATGCTTTTTTAGAGAGCAAGAGGTAGTTGAAATACTGAAAAGCGATGCGGAAATAGCTCAGTTGGTAGAGCACGACCTTGCCAAGGTCGGGGTCGCGAGTTCGAGTCTCGTTTTCCGCTCAAACAGTCTACGCAAGCCTAAAGCCACAGCTGAGGGCAGGGTGGCAGGAAGCTCTGGTGGTG
>JAFRXG010000067.1:0-55794 GCA_017441565.1 Bacteroidales bacterium
AGGCCGATGGACAAGGAACAGTTTCTGCAAGGGTTAAACGATAGCCTCATCCTGTGGGAAGTGGAGCGGATGTTTCACACAAGCCTGTCGGATCCGGTGCTTGAGGATTTGTCGGTGTTGGGGATAGAGTTGATGGATAGGGATTTGACCACAAGAAAGGATTGCGAGGAGGTGGCACAGATACTTGATGCTAATAAAGGAAAGATAGATGTGGCGTTGTATTCAGATTGTATGGCTGAGTTGAGGGAGATAAGGGACGATAGGAAATGGTTGTCTTCCAAGACAGGCAAGCGTGTGATGGAGATAGAACATTGGCTGGTAGAGGCAAGGCAGAAGGCAAAGGAGTGTTTCCCACATAATGATATTGTCATGGGCAGGGATATGATGGAGGAACCAGACAATCTGACGATAGGTATCGTGGCGAGAACGCGTGAGGAGTGCAATTCGGTTCAGAAGACTATCGAGGGTTGGCAACCGCCCGTGACTCCTATATACAAGACATATATCGTAGCTGAGCAGGGATAAGGCTTCTTGCCAGTTTCGATATTTACTGCGAAATCTTCATGGGCGGGTCACTCTTCGGGCTCCGAAGGTGTGTCGACCTTGGCTGGGGCATTGCCGAAGGCACCGAGGTTCTTCATCAAGACGAAATAGTAGGCGATGAAGAGGGCTGCCATCATCATGTCGCCGAAACCTACGTAGGAGCGGTCGAGGAAGAGTAGTGGCATCAGCATCAGCATCAGCTTGGCGAGGGTGTAGGCATGGAAGCCGTTTTTGCGTATCCTCCACATAAGCAGCAGTCCTGCAAACGAGATGGCATCAAGCAGTCCACAGATGATATAATACCATTGTGGGACGGCAAAGAGCTTCTCGCAAAAGATGGCATACGCAGAGAAGCTCTCATTCTTCTCGGACATAGACTGGTATACCTCCAGCATCGTTTGCCGCATGTCGGTGCCAGTAAACCCCAACATGAAGTGGCAGAGGATCCACATGCCGGTGTAGATGAAGCTGATGATTAACAGTGTGTGTAGCGTTCTGATACTCCGTTTCCGGGCGTTTTCTTCAATGCTCATAATACGGCGGACATTTGTTGTTGCAGTTTGTGAGCTTCCTCGGCGGCACGTTCGGCGAAATCCTCACCAGTGGAGGCATAGATGATGCCACGTGAAGAATTGACCAGCAGGCCGCAGTCGGATGTCAGGCCATATCTGCACACCTCCTCCAGGCTGCCCCCTTGTGCTCCCACACCGGGTACCAGCAGGAAATTGTTGGGGACGATGGCGCGTACCTGCGTAAGCATAGCGGACTTAGTAGCCCCCACCACATACATCATATTGTCGGGAGTGCCCCACCGTTTTGAGGTTTCAAGCACTTGCTCAAAGAGTTTCTTTTCACCCTCGACAGGCAGGTATTGGAAATCAAATGCGCCCTTGTTTGAGGTCAAGGCCAGCAGGATGACCCACTTGCCCTCATAGACGGTGAAGGGTTGCACCGAGTCGGCACCCATATAAGGTGCGATGGTGAGGGCATCGAAATTGAATTCCCCTTCGGGGTCGAGGAAGGCCTTGGCATACTGCTGTGAAGTGTTGCCTATGTCGCCTCGCTTGGCATCAGCGATTGTGAAGGCCTGTTTGTCCAAACTATGAAGGTATTGCATGGTTTTCTTCAGTTGGACTAGTCCCTCGATGCCCATGGCTTCATAGAAGGCAAGGTTCGGCTTATAGGCCACTGCGTAGTCGATAGTGGCGTCGATGATGGCCTTGTTGAACAGGAACACGCCGTCTTCGGCATCACGCAAGTGGGCGGGCATCTTGTTCTTGTCCACATCAAGTCCTACGCAGAGGAATGAGCGGCGGGCGTGTATAAGGTCGATGAGTTGTTTCCGTGTCATTATTTGATAAAGTTTTTAAGCAGTGGGGCAAGGGCTTGAAGACCGGGGATGTCGAGCTTCTCTACTTTTGAAAGAGCCTCGGCAAGGTCTTTAGAGTTGAACCCTTTGGTGATATTGATGAACTGGCTGGCATTCTGCGGTTTCTCGTGCGAGAGCTTTTTCAAGAAGTCGGTAAGGATGTTAATCTTAGAGTCGTTCTTGGCAGGAGCCTCTAATTTGGAGAGGATAGGCGAGAAATCGATGGCACCGATTTTGCCTACGATGGAGTCAAGCATTTTGCCATCCAGATTTCCCACAACGGATTTTAAAGTGTCGAAGATGCTCATGGGTCCCAGGTTTAATTATTTGTGGTAACTTTATGGAATTTTTCGGTGAGTTGCTGTGAGGTGATATGGTCGAGCTTGTCGTCTGAGACGAGGCGGCCATGGTTGATGATGATGGCACGCGAGCACATGGCCTCCACCTCTTGCATGATGTGGGTTGACAGGAGCACCACCTTGTCTTTCCCGGCATTCTTGATGACGGTGCGTATTTCCTCCAATTGGTTGGGGTCCAATCCTGTGGTGGGTTCGTCAAGGATGAGCACCTTGGGGTCGTGTATCAAAGCCTGCGCCAGTCCCACACGTTGGCGGTAGCCTTTGGAGAGCTGGCCAATGCGTTTGTTGCTCTCGGGCGTAAGCCCCACCAGTTGTATCATCTCTTCCACACGGTCCTGGGGGTGTTTGATGCCGTAGATGCCGGCAGCGAAGGCGAGGAACTCGCGCACGTACATATCAAGATACAGGGGGTTGTGCTCGGGCAGGTAGCCGATTTGCCGACGCACTTCAAGGGGCTCGTCGTAGATGCTGTGTCCGCAGATGGTGGCGTCCCCTTCGGTTGGCGGTATGTAGCAAGTGAGGATTTTCATTAGGGTAGACTTGCCCGCTCCGTTGGGGCCTAAAAGGCCTACCACCTCGCCTTCACGTACTGTGAAGCTTACCTCGTCCAAGGCCTTTTGTCCGTCATAGATTTTGGTTATATTCTTTACTTCTATCATGTGAGTAACTATTTCGTCTGTGGGTGTGATTACTACTTGTTGCTTATCTCCTTAGCCTGTTGCATGGTGATGCGCTCGCTGCCCTGGAATGCCACCACAAAAGCATCGGAAAAGCCCTTCTCACGGACTACTTTCTGATGCTCTGATGCCTCACGGACGGTGGCGAAACAGCCTGTGGTGTAGCAAATAATGTTCCTTTGGCGGTAGCTTTCATAGTCCTTGATGCCCTTAAACTCACGGGCGTTGGGCTTCAGTTCCTTAGTGCTGGTCATAAACTGGACCTTATACACCACTTCGCCCTTGGCTTGGACAGGGGCAGCGGCGGGTTCGGCGGAAGCGTGTGCAGCGGTGGGTGCAGCAGCGGGCGTGGCCGAGAAGGTATTCTTGCTCTCAGCCGTAGGCTGTTGGGCTGGTGTGCTGGGCTTAGGCTCGTCAATCGGTAGCGGGGGCTCCACGTGGGTCTGTGCCGTGGAGGGAATCATGGTGGAGGGCATCGGGGGCTCGGTCTTGGAGACAGATTCTGTGCTGCTGGGCTTGCTGGCCTCGGCTGCGGTGGGATTCGGCTGCGGTGCGGAAACCTCATCAGCCTTCTGTCGTTTGGTGGGGGCCTTGTACCCTTTGAGCTCTATCTTCAGCTCCGACGGCGGCTTCACTCCTTCGGTCTGACTTTTATAGGCCACGAAGGCTTTGAAGATGCTCACCACAATGGTGGCCTGCCCTTCGTCAGACATCATATATTGCTCCTCCTCTGGGTTGCTGATAAAGCCTACCTCGGTGAGTACTGCCGGCATGGCGGTCTTGTAGAGGACGAAAATCTCGGCCTGCTTGACCCCGCGGTTAATCGTCTTGATGGCACTCTTGTACTGGTCCTGTATAAGGCCCGCAAAGTCCAGGCTCTTGTCAATATAGGCATTCTGATACATGGCAAACATCACATAGCTCTCTGGCGAGTTGGGGTCGAAGCCCTGGTAGTCGCTGTTGTCCTTGTAGTCCTTCTCCAACAAGATGTCGGCATTCTCCTTCTTTGCCACTTCCATGTTGGCCTTGCTTTGAGAAAGCCCCATGACGTAGGTCTCCACGCCCGTGGGGGAGGTGTTGGTCCAAGAGTTACAATGAATGGAGAGAAAAAGGTCGGCCTTGGCCCGGTTGGCTATGCGAGCCCGCTCGGCGAGGGTGATGTCCACATCGGTGGTACGGGTATAGATGATGCGCACATCGGGATAGTTCTCTTCGATGAGTTTCCCCAATTTGAGAGCCAGCGAGAGGGTGATGTTTTTTTCTTTAGATTTTTTGCCCACAGCACCAGGCTTGTCACCGCCATGACCAGCGTCAATGACAATGGTTTTGACCTGTCCGGCTGCTTTTTTTTGCGAAAAAGCTGCTCCATTTATGCAAACCAGCACAATAAAAAGGGCAAGTAAGCGTTTCATTTTCAATTGTGTTTTTTTATTTTCAAAATGACGCAAAAAGTTGGTATCTTTGCAATTTCAAATTGCAAAGATACGAGTAAAATCGGAAAGTGACAAAAAATATGTGGAAAATTTTGAACATCTGTTTGTTAGTCTTCTTCTGGGGATTAACCAATAGTGCATTTTCACAATCCGATTCCACCTTTTCTACCCCTCAAAAAAGCATTTCGCCCTCCCTTCGGACCTCTTTTCAGTCCGACTCCGCAGGCGACAACATGCCCTCTTTGCAAAAAAAATCTTCCGATGCGTTGGCCGATTCATTGGCTGAGTCTCTGCCCGACTCGCTATCCCTGTCCGACACCCTCTCCGATGCCTTCGAACCATCCGCTGACACCCTCCCATTCATTGGCAACTCCCCCAGTGCCCTCACCAGCATTGTCCACTATCAGGCCGAGGACTCTATCTCCTTTGATGTCAACAAGCGCAAAGCCCAGCTCTACACCAAAGGTGTCATCGAATACGATGGGATGGAGCTGAAAGCCGACGAAATCCGCGTCGACTTCAACTCCCAGATGCTCTATGCCCAGCATGTCACCGATTCCAACGGCAAGCCTATCGGGCGACCCTTCTTCAAGGAGGGCGATGCCGAATACATGGCCGACACCATCGCCTTCAACTACAATACAAAAAAAGGCATTATCTCCGGTGTCATCACCCAGCAGGGCGACGGCTTCCTGCACGGCTCACGTGTGAAGAAAATCAGCGATTCCGTGATGTACCTCAATGGCGGCCAATACACCACCTGCAATTACTCCCACCCCCACTTTGCCATCAATTTCAGCCACTCCAAGCTCATCACAGGCGACAAGATATTCACCGGTCCCGCCTACGTCACCATCGAAGATGTGCCCACACCCCTGGTGCTTCCCTTCGCCTTCTTCCCCATGAAGAAAGACCGCACCTCCGGCATCCTCATGCCCAACTACGGGTGGATGAACAACCGCGGCTACTACCTCAAGGACGGCGGCTATTACTGGCCCATCAACGACAACCTCGACCTCTCGCTCATCGGCGAGATATACACCAACCTCAGCTGGGCCGCCGAAGCCAAGAGTAACTACTATGTCCGCTATAAGTATAAGGGCGATGTGGACATCCGCTACGGCATCACCAAAGAGGGCATCCCGGGCGACAGTGCCACCTTTAAAAAGTACAGTGACTTCAAGCTCGTGTGGAAACACGACCAAGACGCCAAGGCCAACCCCCGCAGCCGTTTCTCGGCCAATGTCAACCTCCAGAGCCGCAACTATAACAAAAACACCACCAACAGCAACGACTACTTCAACAGCACCACCACCTCCAGCATCTCCTACACCGCACAGCTGGGTGGTGGCTTCAACCTCGCGGCCTCCTTGCGCGAATCATATAACGTACAAACCGGCCTCATCAACCTCAAACTCCCCTCTCTCTCGCTCAGCTCCACCACATTCTACCCCTTGCGGCGAAAGCAGGTCTCCGGCTCCTACCGCTGGTATGAGAACATCTCCCTCTCCTATACATTCTCTGCCGACAACAACATCACCACTCAGGACTCCGACCTCCTCAAGCTCACCACCCTCAACAAGATGCAGTACGGTGTACAACACACCATCCCCCTCAGCCTCTCACAAAAGATACTCAAATACTTCAACTGGACAAACTCCGTCAGCTACAACGAGCGTTGGCACTGGTCCACCATCCGAAAGAGCTACGACACCCTCAACAACAAGGTGCTTATCGACACCGTCCGGGGCTTCCGTGCCAACCGAGATTTCGGCTTCACCTCCTCCCTTTCTACCCGCATCTACGGCATGTTCAACTTCAAGTTCGGCCCCGTCAAAGCCATCCGCCATGTCATCAACCCCTCCGTGGCCTTCAACTACCGCCCCGACTTCGGCAACCCCAAACTCGGCTGGTGGCAGTCCTATACCGACAATACAGGCTACGTCCACCGCTACTCCATCTTCGAACAAAGCCTCTACGGAGGCCCCTCCGACGGCCGGTCGGGTCGTATCAACTTCAGCATCGGCAACAACTTGGAAATGAAAGTGGCTAATGCCAAAGACACCGTCACCGGGGTGAAGAAGGTAACCCTCCTTGAAAACTTCTCCCTCAACATGAGCTACGACTTGGCCAAAGACTCCCTCCGTTGGTCCGACCTCTCCATTACCGGCCGCACCACCCTCTTCAAGAACATGGTCCTCAACTACTCCGGCTCCTTCAGCCCCTACTATATCGACAGTGCCGGGCGCAAGCACAACCAGTTCGTCTGGGAAAAGCAGAGCAAGCTCCTCCAAAAGAACAACACCACCTGGAGCACCCAGTTCTCCTACAGCATCAACAACTCCACCTTCAAGCCTTCCTCCGACAGCAAGTCCGGCCGTGAACCCCAGGGCACTCAGGTCGTGCCTCCCATCATGCAAACCCCCTACAACTACAACCCCGCCCTTATGATGGGCTCCTATGCCGACTTCTCCATGCCGTGGAACGTCTCCTTCAACTACACCCTCAGCTACGTCAGCACCTACGTCGCCGCACAGTACAACTTCAAAAAGGACATCATCCAAACCCTCAGCATCTCAGGCAATGTCGACATCACACCCAACTGGAAGGTGTCTGTCACCACCGGCTATGACTTCGTCAACAAGGGCATCTCGTATACCTCGGTCGACATCTACCGCGACCTCCATTGCTGGGAGATGCGTTTCAATTGGGTCCCCTTCGGCTACTACAAAAGCTGGAACTTTGTCATCAACATTAAGGCCAACAGCCTCAAGGATGTCAAATACACCAAGCAGCAGTCCTACCAGGACAACCAAGGCTATTACACCTACTAGACACGTAAAAACATTATCACCATGACAAATAAACTGTATTACTCAATCGGAGAAGTGTCCCAAATGCTGGATGTTAACCCCTCCGTGCTGCGTTTCTGGGAGTCGGAAATACCCGATGTGCATCCCCATAAGAATGCCAAAGGCACACGACAATATACTGCCGACGACATTGCCTTGCTCAAACACGTCTACCACCTCACACGCGAATGTGGGTACACCCTCGACGGTGTCAAAGAACAGCTCCGCCATAAGGAAACCCTCGACCGCGACATGCAGCTCGTCCAAACCCTCACCGAAGCCCGCCAGTTCCTCGTCTCCCTGAAAGAATGCCTGTAGCCCAAGGAAGACCAACCCGTTATCCTCTCAACTCCCAGACAGGCGAAACCTATCATACATCACTAACAACATGAAAAAAGTAGTCGTTATCTCAACCAGTCTCCGACCCGGCTCGAACAGCCACGCTATGGCGGAGCAATTTGCCAAAGGTGCGGAAGCCGCCGGGCATCAAGTGGAATTAGTCTCTCTCAGAGGCAAGGAAATCAAATATTGTGTCGGCTGCCTCTCCTGCCAGAAGACGGGAGCCTGTATTTTCAAGGACGATGTGCCGGCCATCATGGAAAGCGTCCTCAACGCCGATGTGGTATGCTGGGCTACCCCCATATACTATTATGAGATGAGCGGCCAGATGAAGACACTCATCGACCGTATGAACGCCATGTTCCCCAAGGACTATAGATTCCGCGAAGTCTACTTGCTGACCACCGCCTTCGAGAACGAGGCCTTTGTCCCACAGCGTGCCGAAAGCGGTCTGCAAGGTTGGATTGCCTGCTTCGGCAAGTCCGCCCTCAAAGGCCATATCTTCTGTGGCGGCGTGGGTGCTCCTAACGAGATTGTCGGCAACACCAAGCTGCAGGAAGCCTTTGAGATGGGTAAGAATATCTAGTTTCGATAAATAGTCATCATTTGAGCTGCGCTTATAAGCGTGGCCGGTCTGGTGTGTAAAGTCTTGACCATCATGATGCAAATAGTTACTACAATGAGCAAACTAATAAAAATCCTAACGATAGCCCTTATGACCCTTTCATCATTGCCCTCCATGGCCCAAATCGACCTCCACAGCCACGCCATCACACAGGGCTACCTCGCCTATATCAAGGCCAACGGTGCCGAAATGGATGAGGGATTTCCCATCCCGAATTGGGACGCAGAACATCACATTGCCTTTATGGACAAAGCGGGCATCCAGACCGCCGTGCTAACTATGCCCGCGCCGCAACCATACTTTGGCGATGGGGAGGCCTCGGCTGCGGT
The DNA here is from genome assembly GCA_017441565.1 of Bacteroidales bacterium. Lineage (GTDB taxonomy): Bacteria > Bacteroidota > Bacteroidia > Bacteroidales > P3 > Colimorpha. The sequence continues at coordinate 8,527 of JAFRXG010000067.1, forward strand.
GTGCCGCAGGTACAACGAAGAGTGCGCCGCACTGAAGGTACGCTACCCCGGACGCTTCCTCTTCTGCGCCACGCTGCCCCTGCCCGACGTGCATCACGCCCTTGAGGAGGCACGTTATGCCCTTGAGGTGTTGGGTGCTGACGGCATCAAGCTGGCCACCAACAGCTACGGGCAATACCTCGGCGACCCATCCCTCGACACCCTGATGTCCTATCTCGACCGGCAGAACGCCGTCATCATCCTGCATCCTCACAAGCCCTCGGCAGTCAATGCTCAGCTGATAACCGACGTGCCGTTGGCAAGCTACGAATACCTGGCCGAGACTTCGCGTTCGGTGCTCAACATGATAGCTCACAATGTGCTGGTGCGATACCCACACCTGAAGATGGTAGTGCCTCACTGTGGCTCGTTCCTACCCAACGCCCTGCCGCGCTTCCGCTCGCTGCTGCCCGTGATGGTGAAGCAGGGCATCATGCAGCCCGTGGATGTTGAGGCCAACCTCTCACGCCTCTACTACGACCTGGCGGGAGCCCCCACCGACGACGTCCTCGACGCCCTCCTGACCATCACTACGCCCGACCATATCCTATATGGAAGTGATTATCCCTATGTGGCCGAACCAGTGCTTCTCAGCGGGAAACAGGCATTGGAAAGTCGCCTCGCCTCGCATGGACTGAACCCGCAGGACATCTTCTCCAACAATGCCCGACGCCTCTTTGGCGAAGCCATCCCCCTGCGGAAATATGGCGAAAAGATTGTACGCCTGGCCGAAATCGAAGTGGAGCCAACCCTGCTGGAGGAGTATCTCATCTTTGCCAAAGAAGTCGGCGAAACCTCCACGCGCGTCGAACCCGGTGTGCTGACCCTCTTCTCCATGCAAAGCAAAGAAAACCCCTGCAAAATCTATATTTTAGAAATCTACGCTGACCGCGAAGCTTATCAAAGCCACATCCAGACACCCCACTTCAAAAAATACAAAGAAGGCACCGCCAAGATGGTGAAGAGCCTGAAGCTCATCGACACCAATCCGTTGGCCGGGATGGTACGGTAATGAGGCATAGCACAATGCCTCATTAATCATCACAAAAACTTCCTCGTCATGTGGCTGTACAGTCCCTCATTATAATAGCAGTCCTGTCATGTCGGACAGGACAGGGCGCATTACTGTCCGTTACAATACGACTCGGTTGGGAGGTTTCCACAAAACAATAGTTGTAAGGTCCAATGCGGCCAATCAAAGTACAGCCATTCTCTTTATCAAAGGCTTTGTAAAGAAAAGGAAAGGTGCGCGTCATAAGTGGTAGCCAGACCAAGACAACGCACTGGGAGCCTGATGGTTTTCTGCGCCCTGCCAACGCTTCTATTACTACATTTCTAGGACATTACTAGGGTAAATTCTAGAATTGACATCCTAAAAAGGCCAAAGAAGAATCCTTCTGGGGACGTCGAAGGAACGATGCATAGCTTGCGGAGGTCTAGAATTATCTTTATATTCGTTTTTTGGGGACACCAATAATTAATAATGGCATCTGTCATACACCAAGAATAATCTGGTCTCACGCAGAGGGTGGCGTGTAGGCTTGTTCTATTCGCTGACTATTTCCACGCGACTGCGACCTTCGCCGTGGGGACTGACGCGGATTTGGGTGTGGATGCGTTCCAGCAGTTCTTCGCGGTGGGAGATGATGCCAACACGGCGGTTGCTTTGGCCTGCGATGAGCTGAAGCTTGTTGAGGGTAGACATGACGCTGTCGAGGCTCTTTTGGTCGAGGGTGCCGAAGCCTTCGTCGATGAAGAGGATGTTGACATTGAGGTCGGGCCGGTTGAGGGAGGAGAGGGCCAGCGAGAGGGCCAGGGAGACCATGAAACGTTCGCCGCCGGAGAGGACGGTGACACTGCGCACTTCGTCTTTGTTGTAGCGGTCGCGAACCAGGATGGAGAGCTTCTCGTTTTCTTCGTCGCAGGTGAGGGTGTAGCGGTCGGTGATGGAGCGGAGGTAGACGTTGGCATTTTTGAGGAGGGGGCGAAGGACGTAGGTCTGTACCAGGGTGCGAAAACGGGTGCCGCCAAAGTAGCGGTTGATCTTGTCCCATTTTGCAAAAGCCAACCGACAGGTTTCCAGCTTCGCTTTGGCGGCGGTCAGTCGCAGTTGGTTGTCGGCGTCGGTCTCCAGTTGTTTCTTGGCGGAGACGATGAGGGCGTTTTCTTGCTCTTTCTGCGCGATGAGTTGGGCACGCTCTTCTTTGAGCTGTTCGATGTCGGGGATGGGTGCATCGGCATTCAGGCTCATCTGCACACGTGTGGCATGGATGCTCTGTGTGGCTTCGGCCAAGGCATCGTTGGCGGAGCGCAATGCTTCGTCGGTCTGTTTGACAAACTGCTGGGCTGCTGGTAGCAACGAGGCTTGCCGGATAAGGTTGTCGAGGTCTTGCTCGGTGCGTTGGGTGGACTGATACCATCGCTCGAGTATTGCATGGCACTGGGCAATGGTGTCTTCCAGAGTGTTGAGTTGCCCTTGAAGGGTGTTGGCCGTAGAGAGGAGTTTGTTCCATTCGGACAGGATGTCGGAGGTAAGGTACTGCTTGGGCAGGTAGGAAAGGGCCCATTGCGGGTGGTCGGCGAGGAGGGACTGCTGTATGTTGGCCAGTTGGCCGAGGAGGGCGCGGCCGTTTTCCAGCTGTTGTGCGAAGGTGTCGGCTGCGGTTTTGCGCTGGCGGTACTCGTCGGCGGCAGCCTTGAGGGAAGGCAGTAGGGCGTCGGCCTGTTGCTGCCAGTCGGGGAAGAAGGGAGTGAGGCGTGCTTGCAAGATGGTGGCTAGATGTTGCAGCTCTTCGTCTTCGTTGGAGATTTGCCGGTTGATGGCGTTGGTGGTCTCGGTGTTGGAGTCGAGGGCGTGGGTGGCATCGGAGAGTGCTTTTTGGGCGGTTTGGAGGGCCGAGTCCAAGGGCTTTTTCTCTTCCAGCAGTTGCTGCCACTGCAGTTGCAGGGCCTCGACGGCTTTGCGCTGTTGTTCGTATGAGGCGGTGAGGCTCAGGGTCTCTTGTGAGGCGTTTTGAAGCTGTTCGACGAGTGCGGCATTGAAGGTGAGGCCTATTTTCTCAACGGCGAGGCGTAGCGATTGCTCATCCTCCTGGAGGGTGCGCTGTTGGCTGTCGAGGGTTTTCTCACGCGCCTTTATCTGCCCGGCAAGGGTGTCGTGTTCCTGTTGTATCTTGTTCTGCTGTGCCGTGGCCCGACTGTATTCTTGTGAGCGTTGCTGCTGTTCTTCCCTTAGGGGTGAGAGGACTTGCGAAATCTCCTCTTCGAGCGGCAGGTGTGTGATGGGTTGGCCGCAGAGCGGGCAGGTGTCGGCATGTATTTCAGCCAGCTGTGCGCGGAGGCTGCGCAGGGTGTCGTCGACGCTGCTGCTCATGGTGGTGTAGCGTTGGAGGGCTTCTTCGAAACGCTGCTTGGCACGGTCGGTTACTGCTTTTGCCGACATGAGGGCATCGTCTAAGGCTTTGAGTCGCAGACGGGCGTCGGCAATCTCCTTGGTCGTAGTCTCTAAGGATTGGCGTTGCTCGGAGACTCGCTGGTGCTGCTCGAGGCAATGGTCGACGGCTCTTTTGCGCTCGGCGAGGAGTGAGAGCTGCTGGTTGATGGTGTCGGGGTGGAGAGCGTCGCGCTGCTGCTGTATTTGGGATATGGCGTACTCTTTGGAGGTGACGGCCTCTTGGGCCAGCTGGTGGGCTGTTGCGGCTTGTGTTAGGCGGTTTTTCAGCGTGTCGGTAGCGCTCAGCACTTTCTCCCGCTCGGCTGTCAGCTGCTGGATTTTCTTTTTGCGTGAGGCATAGTTGGAGAGGTGGGCGAGTGTTTCGTCGGCTTGGAGGTAAAGGCTTTCGCGGTCGGCGCGTTCTTGTAGCCATTGGGTCTGCTGGGCGAGGCGGTCGTTGCCGATATTGAGCTGTCCTTTGCGCCAGTTGAGGTCGGAGGTGAGTATGCCGAATTGTTCCTGGCAGGATTGGAGCTGCCTTTGGACAGCGGCTTTCTCCTGCAGGGCTTTCCGCTGCTGAAGGAGGTGCAGCCGCTCCTGCTCGGTGGCAAGCCAGTCGGAGGAGAATTGCCTGTAGGATTGGTATTCCTCCCCCTCTTTGATGGCCGTGGTTTCGGCTATTCGCTGGCGGGCAGCGGCAGCCTTCTTCTCATCTTCCAAAATGCGCGACACCTGCTCTATGACCTTCTCGGATTCGGTGATTTGCTGTTGTAATGAGGCAACGATGCCGGAGTGGGTTTCGACTTGCTGGGTGAGCTCGCTGACAGTCTCAGGGGGCAGAAGGTGCGATTTCTCGGTGTCGAAGGCAGCTTCCGCCATCTTCTTGTTCTCGTTGGCACGGTCGAAAAGGTTCTTGATTGCCATGCCGTAGGTGGAGAATATCTCTGTGTTGGTGAGTTGCTCCAGTATTTCTTCGCGTTCTTTTTTGTCGCCACAGAGGAAGGCGGCAAACTGTCCTTGGGCCAGCATGGCCATGCGGTTAAACTGCTTGAACGAAAGGCCGACAGCCTGCTGAATCTGGCTGTCGCGGTTATCCACGCGTTCCCAGTCGGCATTGCCACGCTTCACCCGCCAGCGGGCCTCGCGGTAGGTGCCGTTGCGGGTGATGCCCAGTTCCAGACGTGCGGTGTAGTTGATGCCGTCGTTGCCTTCGAAGAGAACCTCGCTGTAGCAGTCGTCCTTTGGCGAGATGCCCAGCCGTGTGTATTGGTAGATGCTGTTGATGCTGACAGTTTCGCCGCGGCTGTTTTCGAAGGTGTTCTCTTTGGTGTCCACGGTTCCGGCTATGCGTGGGGTGGTTTTGTAGAGTGCCAAGGCGATGCCGTCCAAGAGGACCGATTTGCCCACGCCGGTGTCGCCGGAGATGAGGAAGATGGTTGCAGGTGCGCCGCTGTCGGGGTCGAAAAGGTCGTGTTCGAAGTCGATGTCGGCCCGCTCGATGGAGGCGATATTCCTGATGTGCAGTTCTTTCAGTTTCATTTCTTTGCCCTCCCTTCTTCTTGGATGCGGCGGCATTCGGTTTCAATTTCTTCAAAGGCCTCTCGTATTTCATCGAGGGTCAGTCCATTATAATGGTCGAGGGTCTGCTCGATGAACCGCATGGGGTTGGTCATCTGCTGTAGGTCGGCCACCTCGAAGACAAGTCGTTCGGTGGGCTGTTTTTGCAGGGGCATGTTCTCCCAGAGGATTTTGGGGTTGTAGCGTATCTCGTTGTCGAAGGGTTCCAGGGTGTCGTATATTTGCTGGTTGAAGTCGGACGGCAGTTCGGCATTGTAGTCCATCCTCAGGCGAATGTAGCCGCGGCCGCCCTTTTGTGCAAAGGTGAGCACCGCCGCCAGCGCCTCATCATAACTTTGAGCCGGACCGTTGGCGGGCAGTTCGTAGAAATGGCGCAGCTCGTCGATGCGGAGGCGGGTGAGCTGTACGTCGCCCCCATGACGGTCTATATCCACAAGGCTCACGGAGTGAGGGTACTTCTCGTCGCAGCTCACATGCAACGCGCTGCCCGAGTAGCGTATCACCCCGGCAGGGTAGTGGCTCACCTCCTCCTTTTCGTCGCCAAGGTACCCGATGGTTTGAGGACGGTGGATATGGCCTAAGGCGTAATAGTCGTAGCCGGTTCCGAGTTCCGAGGGGTCGAGGGTCTGCAGGTGCCCGATGTCGAAATCATGTCCCATGAAGTCCATACTGGCAACGGCCATGTGCCCCATAATCACTACGGGAAGCCCACCTTGGTTCTCCTTTGCCACATAGTCAAGCAGGGCCTGGATGGTGGCCTGTTTCGAACCTATCATGTAGGGGAGGGCAATGATATAGCCTTTGCCGTCCAAACGGACGATGTAGTCTTCCTGCCAGCCGTCGGGGGCCGCGGTGCAGTTGCTGGCGGGCGGCCGACCGACGAGGGTTACGTTGCCCAGTTTCCACACCACGTTGTCTGCCTGTATGCGTGAAGCGGAGTCGTGGTTGCCCGCGGTGATGACGATTCGCATCGCGGGGTAGCGGTTGTGGAGGCGGACAAAGTAGTCGTTGAAGGTGTGCCTGGTGGTGGCACTAGGTTGGGGAATGTCGAAGATGTCGCCACTCACCAGCAGGGCATCAGGTTTGTGCTGGCCACACCATTGGTCCAGCTGTTGGAAAAAATGCCGGTGCTCGTCGTCGCGGTCGTAGTTTTGGTACATCACCTGCCCTAGGTGCAGGTCGGCAGTGTGCAGGAATTTCATGGTGGTGTGCTTTTATGAAAGGAGGAACTGTCGTGCCTGTTGGATAAGGCCGGGGTAGCACTCCAGCAGCTCAGCTATGCGCAGGGCTTCCTGCGGCACTTCGTCGCTGGTGTCGGCGACGAGGGAGTAGTCGATGAAGCGGTTGATGGACTCAGGTGTCAGCGGTATGTCGGACAGGGACTCGACGAAGCCTCTTACCCTCAGCCTACGGCAGGCGATGCCCAGCTGGCTGTAGTGGGTGGTTATCATGGTGATGGACCCCCGTTGGCCCATGATGGAGGCGATAGCCTGTACCAAGGCTTTGCCCTCAATGGGGTTGGTGGTGCGGGCGGGCTCGTCAATGAGCACCAAGAGATGCTCTTTTTCGCTACGTTGCAGCACCTCGCTGATGCGGGTGATTTCGGAGGCATAGCTGCTGAGGCCGTTCATCTCATTTTGTTCGTCGCCGATGCAGAATACCACATCGTCGACGGCCTCCATCCGGGCATAGGAAGCAGGTACGGGGAAACCAAACTGGTACATGAGCTGCGCCACCCCGATGCTTTTGAGCAGGACGGTCTTCCCTGCCATGTTGGCACCGGTCACTAGCGTGACCCCAGGGGTGAGCCCGAGGTCTACATTCTGGTAACGGAGACCCACCGCCTCGTTGTGGAGTTTCAGTCGTGGGTTGAAGAGGCTTTCGATGGATAGTGGTGAGCCTGGGGCAGCCGGTTCGGGGCGGGTGAGGGACCATGCCTGTGCGAGGGTGGCACGTGCCAGGGTGAAGTCGATATAGGCCAGCTGGTCAAGGGCATCGGTGAGGATTTGTGAAAAAGGGTGCAGGAGGTCGCAAAGGTGTGCTATCACTTGCTGCTGGATTTCGTTCTGCTCGGCCATCAGTTCCGTCATCTCTTTGTCATCCGCCACCTTCATCTTTTTGCGGAGTGGGGAGAGGCGGAGGTCGTAGCTGTCGTAGATGTAGAACGTGGGGATGCCCGTTTGGTCGGGGTCGAGGAGGTTGAACACCTCTGACAGGTCGGGCAGCTGGAAGGATCCGTCCACCTGCATGTCGGCAAGGGCTTTGCGGCTGTGGGCGCAGAGGAAAGCAAGATTCTTGATTTCGAAGAGCTCCACCTCGTTCAGGATGATGTGAGATTGGAGGCTCTTGAGGGTGGTGTGGAGGTCGTGCAGTTGCATCAGCTGGTGCCTCAGGACGACAAGGGGTTGGCTGTAGGAAGGCTGGTCGAGCAATTGGCGAAGGGTGGCTACAGCTTGCTGCTCATGCTCTAGCTCCTGTGGGTTGATAAGAAGAGGCTGTTCGAGCATGCGGCGTCTTCCGGCTGCGGACATCAGCTCCATGCTGTCCACGACGAACAATAGTCCGGGCACTTCCTTTATCTTATCTTGTATCAGTTTGGCCATAACGTGTTCTTTTTTTGAGATTGCAAAGATAAGAATAATTCTTGACATAGCGTCATCTCCGAACACCGCAGAAGGTAAATTAACACAAAAGAGAAGGGGTGTCCTGTTTGGAGGACACCCCTTCTCTAAAGGAATATGGATGTTTTAATATATCCTCACGAGACGCACAGAGCAACCAGTAGAGTAGCTGATGTCGTTACGCACGGCGTTGGCACTGGGGGCGATGTGGAAAGCGTAGCCGGTGGTGCCGTTGACGTGGCTGGTGGACCAGTAGTTACCCACGGTGCCGACATTGGTGGTAGTACTGCTGGTGCGTTGTCCGGCAGCGGGTAGGAAGACCGCACCGGCGGATTCCATGGTGGACCAGTTGGCGGCATTGTACACGTTGGTAGTGTAGCTGGTGTCAGTGTTGACGAAGGTGATACCGGTGGGACAGGTCCAGTCGTCGGGGAGAATGACATAGCCGGGGGTGTTCTCCACGGTGGCCATACCTCTGAGGAGAGCGGCGTTGGGACGCAGGGTCAGGAGGTAGTTCCATTCAGTGGAAGTGAGGGTGCGCCACATACCGCTTTGGTTGCCGCCGTTCATGATGGGGTTGAAGAAGCCCCAGTCGGCGTTGGCATAGAGGTCGGTGAGGTCGTTGCCGTTAGGATCCTCGGTGTAGTTTGTGTAGTCGGTGTTGCTGGAGGTGCTTTCGTAGGGCATGTAGCCGGGGGCGCCGCTGTTCCAGCCGCTGGTGCCATAGCCGAAGAGGTCAATCCAGAACTTGCAGGCATTTCTCAAGATAATATTGTTGTTGTTAGCACCTGCAACGGAATACTGGGTGGTGGCGAAACGCCAAGTGTTGTTGAACGGGCGATACTGGAGGTTGCCCTGAGAGAAGTTGATGCGGGTGGTGGCACTGACGCTGAAGATGCCGGGCAGAGCACCGGGAACGGTGGGGTGCTCAAGCTGGTAGATGCGGTTGTTGACAGTGTTGAAGTAGTTGGTGTATGAGTTGTTGAGGCTGTCCAGACGGTTGTTGAGGCTGTCAATGCGGGCATTCAGAGCAGCCACCTCAGCAGCGAGAGAGGAGTCTACATAGGCCTTGTTGGCTGCATCAAGCGGGTCGGTGGGGTTGTAGACATTCTTGATTTGGTTGTAAGCATTGTTGTTAACGGCAATCACATCATCGAGACCGAGGTCGTTGGTGAACTGGCTGAGGTGTGTGGGACGGTTCAGCACGCTGTCCCATTCGATGGTGGTGATGAGGTCGGCGAGGAGGACGTAGGTGTCACCCATATAGAGGGTGTCGCCGCTGACATGGAAGTTCAGGTCGTTGATAAACTGGCTGAGGTGGGTGGGGTGGTTGCGGACGCTGTCCCACTCGATGCTGGTGATGAGATCGGCGAGGAGGACGTAGGTGTCACCCATATAGAGGGTGTCGCCGCTGACATGGAAGTTCAGGTCGTTGATGAACTGGCTGAGGTAGATGGGGTGGTTGCGGACGCTGTCCCATTCGACAGAAGTGGCGCTACCGCTGGGAAGGATGATATATGTGTCGCCATTGATGAAGAGGGTGTCGCCGCTGACATGGAAATTGAGGTCGTTGATGAACTCGCTGAGGCGGGTGGGGTGATGGAGCACGCTGTCCCACTCGACGGTTCCACGACGGCTGGGCGGCAGGACGACATAGTTGCCACCGCTGATGGAGAGGGTGTCGCCATTGAGGGTGAGGAAGATGCCACCGGTGAGGCCGTCGGCCGTGCGGGCTGTATTGGCATAATGTGCGTAGGGTACGGCAAGAATCTTCTGGGTGGTGGAGAGGGTGTAGTTTCTGCCACCGTTCAGGTCGATTTCGCTCTTGATGAAGTAGGGACCATTGGCCCAGTTGATGTTGGCAAAGTCATTGGAATTATCGCCCACGATGAGGGTGAAGAGACCGTTTTGATTGGTGGTGACAGTAGACTCCTGGTTGTATACGACTGTGCCATGGTCGGAGCCTTGCAGGATGCTGATGTTTACGCTTATGTTGCGGTTACTCATAAGATGTCCGGCGGAATTGCGTACGACGGCTTGATAATTGAAGCCTTTGGGGACCTGTGCGTAAAGGGTGGCAAAGGTGGCTATTGCGAATAAAAGGGTGACTATTTTCTTCATGGCTATTTAGCTTTGATAATTTTGTAAATGTTCTTTTTTGAATTGTCGGCAGATGCAACGTGGAGCATGTAACTGCCCGCAGCGTATTTTTTCAGGTCGATGGTCTGCTGTCCACCGGTGTAGGTGCCGTGCGACAGCACCTGCCCATTGGCATTGTAGATGGTGTATGTCAGCTGGGCGGGTTGGTCACACTCGAGAGTGATGTTTTCGGCAGTGGGGTTGGGATAAATCGCCACACTGACCGAGAGTGCTTCGATGCCCTCGCTCTCTGCGTCGCGCGCAGTGTAGGGCTGCTGAACGCCTTCAGAGAAGGACTCTGTGACGTTGACCACCGTGATGGCTGGGGCATAGGCAGTGAGCACTGCCACTTCTCCGCCACTGTTGCTCAGCGAGCCGGTGATGCTGGACACGTCGCCACCAAAGCAGGTGATGGCCTGTTGTGCCCGCAGGTTCCCGGCTGCACAGAGCAGTACCACCAGTACGATGGCAGGAATCTTGGTTGAAATTAACTTTATCATATTACACATTATTTATTATTCTTGTGGTTGGGGTTCTTCTGGTTGAGGCTCGACATTGTTGGTGTCGGTGTTGCGGATGCCCACATCGAGAATCTCTATCTCAACACGACGGTTGTGGAAGCGTCCTTCGTCGGTGGAGTTGGTCTCGATAGGATACTTCTCGCCAAATCCGGCGGGTTCCATACGGTCGAGCGAGATGCCCTTGGTGTTGAGGTAGCGCATGACCGACTTGGCGCGGTTGAGCGAGAGGGTCTCGTTGTACTGGTCGGAACCCAAGCTGTCGGTGTGGCCCATAATCTTGATGCGCATCTCGGGATAGGCGTTCATCATCATGGCTACTTCGTCGAGGTGCGGGAAGGACTCGCTGCGGAGATGGTAAGAGTCGAAGTCGAAGTTGATGTTGAACAGGCAGAGGCGCTTGTCGCTGATGTCGATACCCAGTTTCACGAAGGCATACATCTCGCCGAACGAATAGCAGTCCTTGCGCACATACTCGGGATTGTCACCGTTGTTGATGGGCTTGAGGATGTATACTGTGTCGGTCTGAATGCGGATGGTGGTGTCGCTCTCACGCACATACACTGTGTCGGGCATGTAGATGGTGTCGGTAAGTGTGATTGCCGGGGCCTCCTTCTTGGGTCTGCGGCCTTTCCAGCTGTCGTCCAAAGGCAGGGCAAGGCGCAGGGCCACCTCGATGCCGCGGTTTTTGCGGACTTCGCGATACAGCTCGGCGCGCGGGAACAGGTTGGCGATGACCGAACGGTTGTCGGGCGCCACATCGAGGTTGTTGCGTATCTCGCGCGGGGCGAAGGTGTTCCACAAACCGATGTTGTATCCGGCCTCGATGGAGAAGGCCACGGGAATGCCCTGAGTGGGGATGAGGAAGTCAAAACCGCCGCCCAGCAGGAGGCTGGCATCATAAGGATTGATGTCGGCAGAAGTGACTGGGGCTTCAACCCCGTTGGGGAAGTCTTCGGCATGATAAGTGGCCTTGCCGCCGTAGGCCAGGTTCAGCTGGGGCGCCGCCATCAGGTAGGGCGACACATGGCCGTCGCGGAATCGGATGTTGTATGTGAGGGGGAGCCGGAAATCAACGTAATGGGCCTTGAGCCGGTAATGCACATCCTTCCATTCGAGGCTGTCGGCGCGTCCCACAAAGGAGATTTCGGGACGCAGGGCAAAATGGGTTCTTCCCAGTTGGAAATAGCCGAAGATGCCACCCATGCCCTGAGTCTGGAGGAAGTGATTGTAATACTGATTGATTCGGTTGTATGAGTAGCGCATATCGCTGAAGTTGACACCTCCGCGGACACCTATCATGTTGCGAGGAAATCGAACAAAGGTCTCGGTCGAGTCGGGTGGTGTTTGTTCACTCTGAGGACTTTGGGCCATCGCCACATTGGACATCATGGCCAGAGATAGCAAAAGGAATAAGCATCTTTTCATAATCTACTTTTTTGAGGGGTCTTCAAATACTTGGTTGGCGAAACCGTCGCCGTCGTTCCAATAGCGGTAGGTGCCCGGGTCGGGCAGGCGGGTCACATCACCACCTCTATCAATAATGTATTGTGCATACTGGCAGTTCTTGATGCCGTCGTCGGCATAGACGCCAGAAACGACCGAAGCGGCCTTGCACCACCAGTTGGAGTCGGGCGGATAGATGGTCTGGACGCAGTACATGGTGAATTTGTTGTCAGATGCTGTGCCAATGACCTGAGCTTCGTAAGCGTCGGTCATCACCTCGTAGAGTTGCTCCTCGTCGAGGAAGATGGTGTCGAACTGAATCTGACTGTAATTAACCATGCCACGCATCATCTGGCCCGAGAAGGACATGTAGAGATGGCGGAATCTGGGGTTGGCATAGTTGTCGGAAGCATATTTGAGCTCCATCGGTGAAGCAAGGTATATGCCTTCGATTTTCGGAGGTTCGGCTCCCTCATGAATGACAAATCCATGCCGGGTGAGGGAGTCCTGAATATGTTCAGGAATCACATCGTGGGGAATTTTATCAATTGGGAACGGCAACACTATTGTGTCATCACCCTCTTTCAAACATCCCGTAAATAAGAAAATCGGGAAGGTTAAAAGTCCCAACAGGATGAGTAAATGCTTGGAACACTTTATCATAGTACGTACTTTTAATTGTTATTCATTTTGCAAAAATACATGTTTTTATTGTAATTTCCAAATCGGATGTTGCGAAAAATGCCGTTTTTACTTCGTTTTCGAAGATGTTGTTTACTAGGAGTTTGACTATTATTCCCATCAATCTCCCCCTCACTGGTGCGGTATTGTGCGGGGAAACTTGATAAGAAAATAGGTAAATTACTATTGCTATTTTTCGTGTATCAAATCGTTTTATTAAAGGAATTTAAGAAAAATAGTTCTCTTACGAATGTTGGTAAACTTTTTTCCAAGGGTATTAGAACCATAGCCTCTCTGGGGTTGCTAGATATATCCACGCGATAAAAAAATTAAAAATATCATTTTTTTTCTTCGGTAAAACGTTTTTCAATAGCCAAAGAGGTCTAGCCATAGCGTATGATAGACATTGCTGACAAAGGAAAATGCGACAGATATTATAATAATAACTCTTTGGTGCATTATTTTTGAAGAGGATAACGGATATGTCAATCTCTGCCCAGAATACGCCAAACATGAATGCGCGATACTATGTTGGTATTGGTATTTTCTTTGTATGGCGGTTTTGTACGGCAGCAGAAGCGTAGGTGATAGCCATAAGAAACCTGCAGGGCAATCACAGATAATGGGTTCTTTCCTCTTTTGCTTTTTCTTTCGTTTCCTTTATATTTTTAGCTCATTTACCGGTTATTTCTCTTATTGAAATCATCGGCATATAATTCTGAGAGGAGCAATGGAGTAATTGGAAATGATGAGGTGGAACGATGGTGAAGTTTGGTTGATTCTGGGGTGGCGGTTGGATATTTGGTGTTGTTGTTTGATAATATACTGAAAAGTAGTGTATTATTTCCTTTTCGTTTGTTGTGAAAAAAATGAGTTTACCCTATTTTAGTAGGGCGAAAAGATGGTAGACATGATATAACGGTTGTGTGACAGCCTGACTAGGGTGTTGACCTAACAAATCTGAGGTCTACATATAGTCCATTACATCGTAGACCGGGCAGCCGAGGGCATCGGTGAGCTGGCGGCAGGCTTCGGCGGAATTGAGGGTGTAGCCTTGGGGTGAGGTGGGGTTGAGGCAGAGCGCTACCACATTTGAGCGTTGAAGTACCAAAAGTCTGCCACCACGTCGGGTGTATTCGGCATATATTTCGGGAGTGAGAAACAGCTTGGTGAAGTCGCGAACGATGAGTACGGTTTCGCGGATGTGAGGTTGGGCCGAGAGGTATTTGAGCAGGTGGTCGCTGACGGCCCCTGAGGCAAAGAGCGTGGTGCCATATTGGAATAGGTCCTGCTGTTTTTTCGCAAGGAGAAACACCGAGGCGATACCGAGGTCGTGTATTTCATCATCAGGGTCGACTGCCCAGATGCCCGAAGAGACTGTGCTGAGTTTGGCTCTCAGTTCTTCCGACACTTCTGGGAGGTTGATGAGACGGTAGACGAAGCGGGTTTTGGAGATGAGCTGCTGTATGTTGGGTGAGACGGCTGCGCCGGTGGCGAGAATCATAGCGTCGGTGACAGTGGGGGAGGCGAGGCTGAGGCGCGACAGGGCGCCGTCGACGACGGTGAGTTGCACATCGCGCTTTTTGAATTGGTTAATCTGCTGACGGAGCAGCCCTGTGGTGGCGGCACCTGACAGGAGGGCTTTGCCGGTGCAGAGCACTTGGGCGGTAACCAGACGGCCTAGGGCGGTGCGCTGCTCGCCAACGGAAAGGATGTTTGAGACGAGGCGGCGTTGGAAATAGTGTTGCTCGGAGGTGACAAAAAGCATCTTTTCGTATAGCGTCACTTCGGGTTTGGCAGTGGCATATACGGAGTCCACTTGCTCCCCGTCTACACCTATGGAGGTGACGGCAGTTGAGATGCCTAGTTTGTTAAGTCGGCCTAACAGATAGTTCAGACAGACCGTCTTGCCGGTGTTCTTTTCGAGCCCTACAATCGACAGGCTCCGATAGTTGCGTATGTTCTCTACAAATGGCATTTCGGCTGCAAAGGTACGTTTTTTTTCCGACATACGGCAATCTTAGTTGCCAAAGAGGCTTGCTAAGGGCAATATAATTGCATACCACGCGTTACTGAATATGGTCCAGACAAGGAGTGCGGACAGACGATGAAGTGGCTTTTCCTAAGGGGATGGTATATCCAAATACGTTACCTATGCGCACCATCACCTTGATAACCGACATTGGTGCAAGTCTTCTGCCCGATATGGTTGCAGGCCTGCCCGTCAAGACTTTAGCGAGCGAAAGGCTGTTGCGTAAACGGGAAACCGCAGACTGACAGAAGAACCTGTATTAAAGGTGGGCAGGTTGTGCCAGGCCAAAACACAATCATGATAGATGTGGATTTGCGGTATGGGAGGTTTTGTTTGAGGGAAGAAGGATGAGAATGGAAGTCCACAGAGGTGGTGATAAGGGCTTGGCAAAATATTTTTTGTCGGTTATTGGGGTTAAGTCCAAATAATTTTGTATATTTGCAGCCAGTATTTTTTGTATATATTAACACTTAAAAACTTATATTAAGATGATTACAAAATTAGATGACCTTCTGGAACTCGTAAAGAGTAAGGAAAAGAAGAATTTGGTTGCTGCTTACGCCAACGATTCCCATACCATTGGTGCTGTTAGTGCTGCTATCGACAAGGGCATTGTCAATGCCACTCTTGTTGGTGATATCGAAACCATCAAGAAGGTTTGTGCCGAAGAAGGCATCAATCCCGACAAGTTCGAGCTTGTGCAGGAGGCCAACGACAACAAGGCTGGCGCACTTGCTGTGAAGCTTATCAACGAAGGCAAGGGCGACTTCCTGATGAAGGGTCTCCTTTCCACCGACAAGTACATGCGTGCCATCCTCAACAAGGAGAGCGGCCTCATGCCCGGCAAGAAGAACGACATGCTGACCCATATGGCTGTTATGGAGGTTCCCGCATACCACAAACTGCTTGTCTGCTCCGACATGGCCATCATACCGGCTCCCGACTTCAAGCAGAAGACTGCCATCATGAACTTCCTCATCCAGGTTTCGAAGAGCCTTCAGAACCCCAAACCCAAGGTGGCTGTTCTCGCAGCTACGGAACAGGTCTCCATCGGAATGCCCGCTTGCGCCGAAGCAGCATGGCTTGGCATGCAGAGCCTCCGCGGTCAGATACCCGGTGCTGTGGTTGACGGACCTCTGAGCCTCGATTGTGCCATCGACAAGGAGAGCGCACAGACCAAGAAGCTCACCTCCGAGGTCGCTGGTGATGCCGACTGCCTGCTGTTCCCCAACATCGAGGCTGGCAACATCTTCTACAAGGCTTGCACCAAGTTTGCCCATGCCGAACTCGCTTGCATGGTTATGGGTGCACGTGTACCGTGTGTCCTCACCAGCCGTGGCGACAGTGCCAAGACCAAGCTTTACAGCATTGCCTTGGCAGCCCTGCAGTGCAAATAAAAGCTGTCGAACCAACAGTTAGTTCGATAATAACAAACTAAGATTAACTCTATTGACTCCATCTGTCCAAGTAACGAATGGCAGCTGGAGTTGATAGAGTTAATTGATAAAAAAGGAGAGGACAAGTATGGACAATTTTTTTGAAGGATTAAAGGGTGTGGCCATCACAGTGTGTGACAAAGAGGGCAACATCTTGGACATGAACGCTACTTCGGCCAATGTGAACAGCCATGGGCAAAAGATTATTGGCAACAACCTTTTCGACTGCCATCCCCCACGAGCCGCCGCAATACTGAAAGACCTGTTGGAGAATGAGAAGCTGAATGCTTATACCATAGAGAAGAAGGGTGTAAAGAAACTCATCTACCAGGTGCCGTGGTATGATAACGGAGAGTTTGGCGGGCTCATTGAGCTTTCGCTTCCTATTCCCTTTGAGATGCCGCATTATGTAAGAGGTTAGTAATAAAATAATAGAATCAAGTACTATTCGATGAAACATAAACAATTGGCCACGTTGTTGGCTTTGATGCTTCTTTCTTTCCAGTTGTTCGCCCAAGGTCGGGTCTCGGGCAGGGTGTATGACAGCAAGACAGGTTCGCCTGTAGAATATGCCACTGTGGCACTATTGAGCGCACAGGATTCGCACCTTGTCACTGGAACGGTGACAGAGGGCAATGGGTCGTTTGCAGTGCCGGTAGACTTCGGACGTTATCTTCTGCGGGTCTCTTTTATGGGCTATCAGACATATTTCTATCCCCAGGCGGTTGTGCTGACAAAGAACCACTCGTCGTTGAACGTGGGGAAGATACAGATAGCACCGGCAGCTGTGATGATGGACGAAGTGACGGTGAAGGCCGATAGGACGATGGTGGAATACCAGCTGGACAAGCGGGTGGTGAATGTGGATAAGAACTTGGTGTCGAGCGGAGGCACGGCCACGGATGTGCTGGAGCAGGTGCCGAGTGTGTCGGTGGACAACGACGGAAATGTGTCGCTGCGCGGTTCGTCGAATGTGAAAGTACTTATCAACGGGCGTCCCTATGAGTTGATGGGGAACGACCTGGAAACACTGTTGGAACAGATTCCCGCCACCACGGTGGAGAGTGTGGAAGTTATCACCAATCCCTCGGCGAAGTACGACCCAGAGGGTATGTCGGGTATTATCAATATCAAGCTGAAGGATAAGACTTCGGGTGCATTGGGTCTAAATGGTGTTGTCAATGTCAATGCTGGCACTCCTTTGCCATTCCTCATCCCCGACCGGCTGCCTTCCATAATACCAACAACCATGGGCAGCATAAGCCTTAACTATACCACTGAGAAATACAATCTCTTCTTTACGCTTGACGGTGGGATGCGCAGCCGAGGCAGTTTCAGCCATTCCAGCCGTGAACGTTTGCGCAACGGCGTCGCCTGGAGCCACGACACGATGGACCAGTATTCCATACGTCGCAACTTCATGGGGAGTATGAAGATTGGCGGAGAATATTATTTCAATAGCAAGAATAGTCTCTTGGTCTCCTACCAGCTGCGTGGGGGAATAAGAAATCGTGAGAGCCAGCTGTTCTCTACCGACCTCTTGAATGCCGACCATTATCTGGATTATCTGCAGACAGACACAAACCACAATCAGAATATCAACCACACGTTCAACGTCAGCTATATTAAGCGTTTTGATGAGAAGGACCGGGAATTCACCGCTGATGCGACCTTCTCGCTGCGGCATGTGACAGGGAGCGGGCTTCAAGAACAGCTATACGAAAACGCCTTGGCTTCGATTGACAACTATTATTTGAGGGAGACACAGAGTGAGAATTACCACAGTGCCCTCAATTTGAAGGCCAACTATGTTCATCCTTTCGCCGAGGTGTGGAAGCTGGAAACAGGATATGAGGGCCGTCTTGACTGGCCGAACCAGAATGCTGTCTATTATCGTACGGAATATGATCCGTTGACCCTACTCCGTCACCGTTATCACGACACAGTATCGTCGACTCATTTTGATTATACCCAGCAGACCCATGCCGTGTATGCCACTGTGGGAGGCAAGATATCTGACCAGCTGTCGGCTCAGGTAGGCCTCAGAGAGGAGTATTCCTACCTGTTAGGTTACGACGTGAACCACCCGGCCACCGACTCGGTGAAGAAGGATTATTGGAAGCTCTATCCAACGGTTCATGTCTCTTATGAGATTAACAAGAACAACAGCATGCAGGTCAGCTACAGCCGTCGTGTGCGTCGTCCCCACATGTGGGACCTCAACCCCTATTTGGACGTGCGCGAAGGACAGGAGTTGGGATTTGGCAACCCCAATCTCGACCCCGAGTTCACCAATGCGTTTGAGTTGTCGTACAATCTCGGCCTCGACAAGTGGAACATATACACTTGTGCCTATTATCGTCAGACGAACAACATGATGACCCGCTACGGCTATGTGTGGGATTCGGTTTCGCAGCAGCGATATTCATGGTGGATGCCTTATAATCCGCAGTATGACGGCTACTGGGCCAGCACCTGGCAGAATCTTGACCGAGGGTTTAATTATGGATTGGAGTTTATCGTCGACTGGCAGGTGCTTAAGTGGTGGAAACTGAATGTCAGTCTCAATCTGTATAAGAGCAAGATTGAGGGAACCGCATTGCTGGACAATAAGAGCACCGAAGCCTTCCAGGCCAGCGGCAAGTTCACCTCGTTCATGAATCTGCCTAACGATTGGACTATCCAGTTTTCGGGTCAGTATTTTGCGCCGTGGCTGGATTTGCAGACCTCTATGTTTTCCTCTTATTGGTGCGACCTTGCAGTCAAGAAGGATGTGCTGCAGAAGCGTGGTACGATCAACTTGCGTATAGGCGATGTCTTTGCCACGGGTGGTTGGGGACATGTCACCCATACCGAACAACTGAACCGCTATGTCAGGGCCCGCCGTATCTCGCCCACTATCTCATTGGGCTTCTCGTATAAGATTAATAACGGCCTCAAGCAGAAGCCTGTAGTTACTGAAGATGAAGACTCCTCCGACAGCGAATATTAAGTTGCGTGAAACCGAAGGCCAACGTGAGGTATATGACATTGTTCGTGACCGATATGTGGCCCTTACACCAGAGGAGTGGGTGCGCCAGCATTGCATCCACTACCTTCATTATCACTTAGGATATCCGTTGGAGCTGATGCAGGTTGAAGGTGCCATTACCCTCAACGGTATGACCCGCCGTTGCGACATAGTGGTATATGACTCTCAAGTGCGGCCATTCATCATAGTGGAATGTAAGCGGGAGAACATACCGCTCACACAGAAGGTGCTTGACCAGGCTAGCCGATACAATCTGGTGTTGCATGTGCCCTATCTGTGTCTCACCAATGGACCTGAGCAAGTGTGCTGCCAAGTGGATTTCGATGGGAAGTGCGCCGTACCCATCCCGGGGCTCCCACCGTATCATAAATAAAGTTAAATAATGTGATAGAGGGGTGACGAATTGGACACCTTTGGAAGTATATAAAAGAGAAGAAATGGAAAATCGATATGCGAGAAGCGGACAAACAGATGCTAGCCGACCACTATCTGGACCTGTACCAGATAGCGTTTTCGATTCTCCATAACGAGACAGACGTGGAAGATGCCGTGCAAGAAGCTTTGGCCATAACAATGTCCCGTAGTCTGACGGGCGACCCCTATGCCTACTGCATAAGGGTGTTGCGCAATACGGCATTTAAGATGAGGCGGAAAAGCCCGGAGGTGTTGTTGGATCAGATGATAGAGGTGGCAGAGCCGGAGTCTGAACCCGACCAGACGTCACGGCGTTTAGAACTCCTCACAAGCCTGATGGAGAAAATGCCAAAACGCATCAGAAACGTACTATACCTATACTATGAGAAAGGACTTTCCAAAGCCCAGATAGCCCAGCATGAAGGGATTTCGGAGTCTATGGTGAAGAAACTTTTTTACAAGGGGCATAAGAGGTTAAAACAGAAAATATTAGAAATAGAAACTAAAGATATATAAGCCATGAGTAGTATTGAAAAACTTCTTCGGCGTCGTCAAGAAGGCACCATTACCGATGAAGAGTTGATTGAGCTCAACCAGCTTACACATCGTGACCAGGTGATTGAAGCAGCCACCCAGCGCGCCAAAGTAATACGCCATCGCAGATATGCCGGCATTTCGGGTGTGGCCTCAGTACTTGTTGTCGTAGGATTGTTTTTTACCATTCATCACAATAGCAACGGCCCTATTGCAGACGGTCCTTTAATGGCCCAGGCCGAAGCACCGTCCACCCCTGCTGTGCAATCGGATGCCGATGCCCTACAACCGAAGACCCCTACGGTTGCGGCAGCCTCTAAGGATGAAGACACATTCCAATTGAATGTGCAACATGATGTCAAGGCCACCAAGCCAGTGATGCAAGCAGCGCCTTCGTCGAACGATATGGAATACGTATCTGCCGTGCAACATTATGAAGCTGTAGCAGAGGAGATGGAGCCCTCGGTCAGTTATGAAGGTGAGACAGTAGTGGCATGCAACACTCAGTGTTCGCCCGACTCGGTCATCAACGACATTTGGAAATTCCTCCGCACCTGATGATTGAGAATGCAATAATGCGTTAATCTGTTAGTCTATGATTCACACATTCAATAAAAGGCTGCTTTTTCTCTTGCTGCTGAGCTGTGCATCCTGTGTGATGGCACAGACTGATTTGTATAACCGTTATTCGGGGCGTACAGACGTGCGCGTTGCGAGTGTCACCAATTTCACCCTTGACACTGGCATTACCGCCGACGTGACGCTGCTGGAAGCAATCGACGACCAGAGCTGGCAGTGGCTCTGTTCCACCTTCGGGCTTGCCACCCCCACCAAGGAGCAGGAGCAGCAGATAGCCGAAGGTTGGGATGTGACCATGTTTACCCAGCGCAGCCGCCAAGACCCCACCAAGCCTGCACCAGTGGTGGATGAACACATAGACCAAAACAATTCCTGTTATCTGGGGGTTTCTTACCTTTCGCGCACAGTGTATATATTTTGTTGTAACACTGAGAAGCAGTCCGACGTAGTGATCGCCTATCTAATTCGTAAGATGAGCAGTGCGAGGAATCAGTAATAAGTGCCACTATGCCCTCACGCCGATGCATATTAGTCTTGCTGGTGCTACTGACGTTTCAGCCAGTCATGTCGCAGACGCTGCATGGGTACGCATTTACTACTGGAGTTGATGCCTCCAAGTGGATTAGGTTGACCAACCCCGATACGATAAAAACATACTATCAAGTTGAAGACTATTCACCAATGGTGGAAGTCGGCTTCCTTTTTAGGTTCTTCGGAACAGAGATACGTTCGTTCTGTGTCCACAATTCTGGTTTTTTGATATGTAATCGTGTTAATTATTTCTCAGAAAACTATAGCTTTATTACACTGAATTCATGGGTAAGTCAGGTGATGAATGAGAAGAGCCCTCTAATCGACCTTTATGGTCATCTGTCTACCCCTCAAAGTAGGACTATGGCAGTGTGCCAGACAGTGGGAACGCCAGGCAGTAGGATATTGGTTTGCGAGATTTCACGGAACGATGGTTCTTATGCGTCAGGTAGGGCCCTCTATCAGCTTCAACTTGAAGAAGGAACCAATACGGTGCGTTTTGTGTACGCTTCTAACACGGATAACACTTCACAAGTCTTGGGGGAGATAGGCTTTACAGGGACAGAAAACAGGTATGTACGTATAAACCCCATGACACATGTCGCATCAACAAGAGGGTCGGTACCAGACGAGTCGAATCATGATGCTCTATCGTGGCCAGGCAATTTCCGCTACTATCAATTTGTTCCGAATAACTGTGCTAGTATGGGTGAGATTGACATTGGTAATGTGGACGAAACAACGGTAAGGGTGTCGTGGAGACCGATGAGCCGCGACAGTTGTTATCTTGTCAGATATGGCATTGACCGTAGTAGATATGTTGAGTTTTCGACAACAGATACAATGGTATACCTAGTCGGCTTGCAGAGGCAGACCAGGTATGAGGTGCAAGTCCGAGTTGTCTGTAGTGAGGGAGACACCAGTGGTGCTGCTTCGACCTCTTTTTATACGCTGATACCCAGTTGCAGCAATATACCATTCACCAACCTCCGAGGCGAGTTTGTGGAATGCAGCACTGGTGGAATAAACTATCCATCCTTCACCAAAGAAGTGGTAGATAGTGGGTATAATGACTTCTATAGGTCTCGTCATACAGTCCATTTCAACACCTTGGAGCGTGACGCGCGAACAAGTAACAGGCTGCGTACTATCCCTGAAGGCCATTGCTCATCGGTGCGCATAGGCAATATGCGGGCTGGTGGACAGCAAGAAAGCATCACATATACTTTGCAGGTGGACACAAATGCCTATGATTTGCTTATCTTGCGTTACGCCCTAGTTGAAGAGCATCCCAATCATAGTATGAGCCAGCAGCCACATGTCATCCTCTCAATTACTGATTCGGCAGGCGGCCTGACCGACTCGTGCTATTATGCCGACTTTATTTCAGGCGATTTTTCAGGATGGAACAATGCCGCAAACGACGTAGTATGGCGCAACTGGGAGGCTTTTGGTGTCAGCCTGAACGAGTTCCACGGTCAGAAGATAAAGGTTACCATCTCTAATTATGACTGCAGTTTGGGCGGACATTTTGGCTATGCCTATTTTACGTTGGAAGGAGCCATGAAACGACTGGAATCTACGGTATGTGGCTCGAATGTGGAGAACACCTTCCATGCCCCGCAGGGGTTTTCCTACCGTTGGTATAGTGGCGATGCCCCTTCGGTCACTCTTTCGAACACCGAGACGCTGCATGTTAACTCTGCAGGTGATTATTATTGTCAAGCGTCATACAATCTGCAGGGGCGCCATTGTGGTTTTGTGATGTCCACCCGTGCGGGGACCCGTTATCCGATGGCACGCTTCACCTCTTCAATGGTGGACGGCTGTAGTGCCATCCGCCATTTCGAAAACCAGAGTGTGGTGACCATGGACTCGGCCCATACCCAACTTACTTCGGAGTCGTGCGAACGCTATCTGTGGCGTTTTAGTGACGGCAGGGCAGACTCGTCCGCCAGCATTACCCGCACTTTTTCCAACGGCACTTATACAGTCACCCTCTTGGCCATGTTGGCGAACGGGGCTTGTGTGGATTCTTGCTCACAGACTTTTACGGTAAGTGTTCCAAGCGACACTATCAGGGTTACCCGATGTGAGAATAATCCGTACTTGTTCGGTGGAGAGCTTATCACTGAGTCTGGCTGTTATGCTTATGTGGAAAATTGTATCGAGCACATACTCTTGTATACTCAGTATGACACTTCTAGCGTACAGTACACCGACACTATATGCAGTGGCGATACGCTGTTGTTCGGGCGGCATGTGTGTGTTAGTAGTGGCTTTTACTCGCAAGTGTATACCGGCCAGCAGGGGTGCGACTCGACAATTAGTCTACAATTGAGTTACATGCCTACATATCATGTTATAATAGCCGACACGCTCGCGGCTGGTGATTATTACGCTGTGGGCGACACTGCTTTTAGGGCTCCAGGCAGGTACCGCTATGTGATGCAGACCCTCTATGGCTGCGACAGCCTGTTCGAAATCGACCTTAGCTGTACGGTTCAGAAAGATACGACCGTCTGCACCTCCAGCCTGCCTGTGATTTGGGACGGACATTCTTTTGAGGCTGAGGATTCGAGTGTGTTTTCATATACAAGCCAGTCGGGTACGGACAGCATCGTGACCTATATGGTGCGTGTTCGCGAGCAGGCTGTGCCACAGTGGACGCTTGACCAGAGTTGCGATTCAGACCGTTATTTCATTGTCGAGGTGGGTGGAGGTTATAGGTATCATTGGTATACCGAGGCTGCTGCGGGTGGCATTGACGTGATTGTGGCCGACAGCCTTTATTACATCAATCCGCCAACACCTTTGCTCTATTACGTGCAGGCCGATTACGAGGAGGGGCTTTCCTGTCCGGCAAAAGACAGCATTTATCTCAATCCGGCCGACTTGTTGCCTGTCTATATCGATTTCTCCATCACACCCGATTATATCACCTCCGAGACACCGACAGTCACCCTTGTCGACCAAAGTAGGAACACCCTTAGCCGCGAATGGTATGTGAATGGGATAATGCAGTCTGAGTCGGATGTCCAGATGGAGGTGGATGCCCCTCTTTCAAGCGATTCGTTGGAGGTGTGTCTTGTCGGGTATCGCAAGTTTTGTCATCAGGCGCTGTGCAAATATGTCCCCATCGGGCTGATAGCTATTTACTTCCCCAATGTGTTCACTCCCGACGGAGACAACAACAACCGCTTTACCGCCATGGGTGTGGGTATCGATGAATTCGAGATGTGGATTTACGACCGTCGTGGCGTCCTGATGTTCCACACCACCGATATGCAGAAGGGTTGGGACGGCACCAGTGGTGGCATCAGGTGCCGTCAGGAGGCGTATGCCTACACCTGCCGCTATCGCCTCAAACAGGAGAAGGGCTATCAGTCTCACACGGGCACCGTCCTATTGCTGCGTTAGGTAATATTATCTCTAATACCCCGTTATATGATTAGTAACTATGTTATGACCCATATTCGATACCTCTTAATGGTGCTGTTGTTGCTGGCGTTCATGTCAGCGAAGGGGCAAACTATATATGGCTACGACTTTACTACTGGGGTGGACAGTTCTATGTGGATTACGCTGACCAATCCCGACACCCTCAGAACATACGAACAAACTACTGACACTTATTCCCCTTTTGTGGAACTAGGTTTTCCATTCGGATTTTTTGGAACAGAAATACACTCTATTAGTGCACACATTTGTGGGTGTTTGGTATGTAATAGAGTTGAAAACGCATCTCCATGTGGAGTCATTTCATGGGCTTATGCCAGGCGGCCCCCTCTCATTAATATATATGGTTGTGCTCTCGTGAGTAATACCTCAACTTATCTTAATATGGCAGTATGCCAGACGATGGGCAGTCCGGGCAACAGGACGTTCGTATGCGAATTCTCAATAAAACCACCGTCCAGTTCATTGGAGGTGTGTCGTTATCAGATACAGCTTGAAGAAGGCACATGTGCCTTACGTTTGGTATATGGCCATAATACTGGTAGTATAGATGCCATTGGTCAGATTGGTTTCACAGGGACGGATCGCAGGTACATCATAGTCAATTCGGAAACACACACCATAACGGCAAATGAGGGTGATTTAATTTGTCCTTGGCCAGGTGATTATCGATATTATCAGTTTGTTCCTGATTGTGCTAATCTGCCCAGGGTTAATATAAGCAACGTGGAACAGACCTCGGCAAGGGTGTCGTGGCCTCGGATGAGGAGTGCCAGCAGATATCTTGTCAGGTATGGCTATGTCGACAGCGGTTACGTCGAACAGTCTACTCTAGACACTGTAATATACTTGCATGGGTTGCGGCCAAAAACACAGTGTGATGTGCAGGTTCGTGAGGTCTGTAGTAATGGTGATACCAGTGAGGCTGTCTCAACACGTTTCCGTACACTCATCC
The DNA here is from genome assembly GCA_017441565.1 of Bacteroidales bacterium. Taxonomy (GTDB): domain Bacteria; phylum Bacteroidota; class Bacteroidia; order Bacteroidales; family P3; genus Colimorpha. The sequence continues at coordinate 33,953 of JAFRXG010000067.1, forward strand.
CCAGCTGTAGCAATATTCCGTTCACAAGTTTTTGGGATAGTCATGTGGAGTGTCGAACAGGCAGATTCGCCTATCCGTCTACTATGGTAGAAATAGTTGATGATGGATATGCTTCTATCGATTCTCGCCATACGGTACATTATGATACCTCGGAGCGCGATCCGCGAACGGGCAATTTGTTGCGTACTATTCCTGTCGGACATTGTTCTTCGGTGCGTTTGGGCAATTGGAGGGTAAATGGTGAACAGGAGGATATCACCTATTCGATAGTGGTGGATACTAACCAATTTGACCTTTTGATATTAAGGTATGCTATCGTTGAGGAGAACCCTGATCATTCCGCACAGCAAAAGCCGCATGTCATATTCTCTATTTGTGATTCGAATGGTGTCGTGATTGATTCGTGCTATTATGCCAATTTTGTATCGGGCGATTTGTCGGACTGGAATTATATGGTAGGTGTGGTGTGGCGTGACTGGTCAGCCTTTGGTGTGGATTTAAGCAGCCTACATGGTCAGCGTGTAAGGGTGTCGATATCAAATAGCGATTGTGCTCTTGGTGGACATTATGGCTACACCTATTATACATTGGAGGGGACAATGAAACGACTGCAGACGACGAACTGTGGCTCCGCTTTGGAGAATACTTTTCACGCACCACAGGGCTTCAACTATCGTTGGTATAATGTATCTAATCCATACATAACTCTATCGACTACCGATTCGTTGCATGTGACTTCGGCGGGCAATTATAGTTGTTATGCCACATATCTGCTGCAAGGACGAGATTGTGGTTTTGTGATGTCGGCTCGATCGGGTCCACGTTATCCAGTAGCGCAATTCACCATTTCGGTGATTGACGGGTGTCCGGCTGTGCGGCGTTTTACAAATCAAAGTGTGGTGGCGACTGATGCGGAGCATACTAATCTGACTAACGAACCTTGCGAGAAGTATTTGTGGCGGTTTAGCGACGGGACGGTGGACTCCTCAACCAATATCACACGCACATTTAGGAATGGTACCTATTCGGTCACCTTATTGGCTATGTTGGCTAATGGGATGTGTGTGGACTCAGTTACTCAGACCTTTACGGTAAACATTCCAGTGGATACACTCAACATTACTCTTTGTCCGGGGTTTTCTTACCAGTTTGGAGATGTATTGTTAACAGATACTGGCAAATATGTGTGTTTCGCAAATTGTATGGAATATGTAATCTTTTTTAGGTGGCACACGCTTTCGCCACAGTCTTATCTGACAGACTCTATCTGTAGTGGCGACACGTTGTTTTATGATTGGCTAATTGCTACTGACAGCGGAGGCTATAGTCAGGTGCTTCACGACCATAATGGGTGTGATTCGTTGGTATACCTGGATTTGACATGTCTTCCCACATACAGACAGGTGATTTCCGATACGCTGCCCGCTGATGAATATTATGCCATTGCTGATACGGCTTTCAGAGCACCCGGAAGCTATAGTCTGTCGTATTACAGCCAATATGGATGCGATAGCTTGATAGATGTCTACCTCAGTTGCACGAAGGAGGTTGACACAACGGTATGTGAAGCCGACCTTCCCCTTATGTGGGGTGGGCGGATGTATTCGGCGGCGGGTAGGCACAGGATGTCGTATCGAAGCCAATCGGGCAATGACAGCATTGTGACATATACTATGCATGTACAAGAGAAGGTGATGCCTCGGATGGAGATAGACCAGGATTGTGATAAAGGGAGCTACTTCATCGTGCGGGTGGAAGGCGACTATCACTTTGAATGGGTGTCGGAGTTTGGGGATGATAGTGTGGAGGAGGTGGCTGCGGATAGTCTCTATTATCTCCATCCGGGGCAGCCGACACGCTATTATCTTTATGCTTCTCATAGGGAGGGCCTTCCGTGTACGGTGGTGGATAGCATCGACTTGGCCCCCGCCGACTTGGTTAGCATGAATGTGGACTTCTCTATGTCTCCAGAAGTTATAACCTCGGAGACATTCTCGTTGGCGCTGTTGGACCAGAGCGAGAATGTTCAGAGAAGAGAGTGGTATGTGGGCTCGTCACTTCAGATGGGGACCGGTGCGCAGCTGACCGTGGATGTTCCGATGGATGTGGACACGTTAGAACTATGCCTGGTTGGCTATCGCATGTTTTGTTTTCAGAAAGTATGCAAGTATGTCCCTATCCATAGGCAGTTGATTTTCTTCCCCAATGTGTTCACCCCCGACGGCGACATCAACAACCGCTTCACCGCCATGGGTGTGGGTATTGCAGAGTTCGAGATGTGGATATATGACCGTCGTGGCATCCTGATGTTCCACACCACCGATATGCAGAAGGGTTGGGATGGCACCAGCGGTGGTGTCAGGTGCCGTCAGGAGGCGTATGCCTACACCTGCCGCTATCGCCTCAAACAGGAGAAGGGCTATCAGTCTCACACGGGCACTGTTTTGTTGCTGCGGTAGGTGAATCGCACAATTTTTTTCTATTCTTACGTTATGAAAAATAAACAAATTATGTATCTGTACCGATTCTTTGTAATGCTGCTGCTGGTTCTGACTTTTCAGTCGGTAAGGTCGCAGACGTGGTATGGCTACAGTTACACTACAGGCGTGGACACCACCAAGTGGATAACGCTGACCGACCCTGACACCATCAGGCGGTACAATCAATACGGCATGTACTCTCGCATGGTGGAGTTGGCGTTTCCCTTTGGCTTTTTTGGATCGGACATACGCTCATTCTGTGTGTCCCACACTGGGGTGGTAGTATGTAATAGAACCTATAATAGCGAGATTCCACTTCAACAGATAGATTTGTTGAGCCAAAACTATGCCAATCCGCTCATTTTTCTATTTGGACAGAATAGTTATGTCACAGTAATGGCGGCATGGCAGATGGTGGGGGTGCCTGGTAGTAGGACTCTGGTGTGTGAGATTGCATTGAGACGGCCGGTTGACACTTTACAGGAGTGCCGTTTCCAGCTTCAATTGGATGAGGCGACGTCGGCTGTCCGCTTTGTATATGGGGCCAATACCGTTAATGATAATCAAGGGAGGGGGTCGATTGGCTTTACAGGGTCTTCGTCTAGATTTATCAACATCTCGCCAATCAGCCATGAGGTTTCAAATCAGGTGCTGTATTCCAATAACCTGTCGTGGCCGGGCATATATCGGTACTATGAGTTTACGCCTGTCTGTGCCAATGTGGCGGGGCTGACAGTCAGCCATGTAGGTTACAATTCTGCATTAGTGTCGTGGTCGCATATGTCGAGCGACAGTTGTTATATCATCCGTTATGGCAGACCCAATAGCACTTACAGCGAGCGTGTGATTCGTGACACATCAATCATTATTGATGGATTGCAGCGTTGTACACTGTATAATGTTCAGGTGTTAACGATATGTAAGAATGGGCAAATCAGTGGGGATGCATCAATCCGGTTTAGAACAGTCGCGCCCAGTTGCACCAACATCCCCTTCACGTCACTTTGGGACGATTTTGTGGAATGCAGAACAGGCAACTTTACTCGTCCATCGGCTCAAATTGAAGTGGTCGATAGTGGTTATCGGTCTGATAGGTCGCGCCATACGGTACATTGTGATACTGCAGAGCGGGACTTAATTACTCAGTATCAATTACGAACTATCCCTGTTGGATATTGTTCTTCTGTACGGCTGGGAAACAGCAGGTCTGGGAGGGAACAAGAAAGTATTACATACACGTTACACGTTGATACAAATGATTATGACCTGCTATTGTTGCGATATGCTATCGTTGCGCAAAACCCGGAGCACCCAGAGTATACGCAGCCGCATGTACTTTTTACAATTACCAGTATGGACGACAGTCTTGCCGGGCCGTGCTATAGCGCAACTTTTGTTTCGGGTGCACTATCGGGATGGCTGCCAGCAAGAGAAGGTTCGGACATCCTGTGGCGCGATTGGGCTGTCTACGGAATAGAACTTGGGGATTTGCACGGCCAGACTGTCCGGCTGACCATATCCAATTTCGATTGTGGCGAAGGTGATCATTGGGGGTATGTCTATTTCACATTGGAAGGAGTTTCAAAGCGTCTGACATCCACTGTCTGTGGTGCCAGTACAGAAAATACCTTTCGAGCACCTAAAGGATTTAACTACCGCTGGTATAGTGCCGACAATCCTTCCGTTACATTATCCACGGACGATACTCTGCATGTTACAACGCCAGGAGTGTATTATTGCCATGCGACATATCAACTTGCAGGAAACGACTGCGGCTTCACCGTGGTTTGTCGTGCGGGAATGCGTTATCCTGTGGCGCGTTTTTCATCTACAACGGTAGGCGGCTGCACTGCGGTTCGCCGTTTTGTAAACGAGAGTGTGATTGCCACCGATGCGGCGCATACCCAACTTACCACCGAGCCGTGTGAACGTTATCTGTGGCATTTCAGTGATGGGACTACAGATTCCGCCACCAATGTGACTCGAGCCTTCAGCAACGGCACCCATACGGTAACCCTCATCGCCATGTTGGCCAACGGTAGCTGTATTGATTCCGTGTCACAGACTTTTACTGTAAGCATTCCAAGCGACACCATATATGTGTCTTCTTGTTGGGGAGTGCCATATTGTTTTGGCGATATGGTCGTTACTCAGACGGGGCAGTACTCCTATGTGGACAGTTGTGTCGAACATATCCTCTTTTTTACCGTACTGTCTGAGCCACCTACTACGATTATCGATACTATCTGTAAGGGCGACACCTTGTTTATGGGGGATGAGGCCTACTTTCTTCCGGGGTACTACACTCAGGCTTTTTTAAACCAATACGGATGTGATTCTTTGGTCAATTTGCAGCTGTGGACTATGTCTCGGTACAGTATTGAGTTGCGCGACACACTCCCTGTCGGTTCTCAATACCCAGTAGGCGATACCGCCTTCACGGCTCCAGGTCGATACGAATATCGGATGTCAAGCATATATGGTTGCGACAGTGTACTGAACATACAACTCAGCTGTTCGACAGAGAAGGATACCACTATCTGCGAATCCAGTCTGCCATTTGTATGGGATACCTTGATATTCAATGAGGCTGGAGGACGTAGGCTCTCGTTTGTCAATCAGGCTGGTACAGATAGTATCATCACCTATACGCTGCATGTGCGTGAGATGGCTCGCTCACAACTGGATTTAGATCAAAGTTGCGACTCGGACCTTTACTACATTGTTGAAGCTGGGGGAGGCTACCATTACACCTGGCAGACTGGCAATGCAACTAACTGGATTGATACAATTGTTGCTGATAGTCTTTACTATATTCATGCCAATGACCCTTCATATTATTACGTACAAGTTGGGTACCCTGACGACCCTCAATGTCCTACAACTGACAGCATCTATTTGGACCCTACAGCACTCCAACTCATCATTGTGGATTTCTCCATCTATCCTGAGCATCCTTCTTCAGAGTACTCCAGTATTACCCTCACCGACCTGAGCCAGAATATACTCACTCGCGAGTGGTATGTGAATGGGATGTTGTGGCCAGAAGCCGGTGCAACTGCTGTGGTGGATCTTTCTCTATCTGACGACACGATTGAGATATGCATGGTTGGGTATCGTAATTTCTGTCACCTGTCTGTTTGTAAGAAAGTTGCCGTCGATTGGCAGTCAATCTACTTTCCCAACATTTTCACTCCCGACCGCGATATCAATAACCGCTTCACTGCTTGCGGTGCTGGCATCACTGATTTTGAGATATGGATATACGACCGTCGTGGTATGTTGGTGTACCACACAACGGATATCGGGCAGGGTTGGGACGGCACGAGTGGTGGCATCAAGTGCCGTCAAGAGGCATATGCCTACACCTGCCGCTATCGCCTCAAGCAGGAACAAGGCTATCAAACCCACACAGGCACTGTCCTATTGCTGCGGTAGACGTGCTGTACAATTTTTCTGCCATTACTGCGTTATACACAAAACGCTTCATTTATGAAAAGATTCCTTCTTTTTTTTGTATCATTGTTCCTCATTGGAAATATTGCTATTGCGCAGGACGACGATGACATCTCCTATTATGATTCTGACATCGAATCCGATGCAGAATTCCCTGGTGGATTAGAGGAGCTGTATATGTTCGCCTGCATGAATGTCGAGTACCCTAAGGAGGCTCGTGAGGCGAACATCGAAGGCAAGGTCTACGTCTCTTTTACTGTTGGGAAGGACGGGTCTGTTGCTAATATCAAGCTTCTGAAGGACATAGGCTATGGGTGTGGGGAGGCCGTAGTGAAAATGGTCCAGTCGATGCCTCGGTGGAAGCCTGCAATGCGAAAAAACGGCAACCCTGTCCGAGTGCAGTTCAGCCTTCCCGTCAATTTCATTCTCGCCGATGATGAAGAACTCGAATCCAAAGAGGTACGTTGTCGCACGCAGGCTAAGCTGATTTCGCAAGGCTACAACAAATCGGCCGTACCAGATGAGTAAACACACCTGCCATTTCGAGAAACTACCTTTCGACATCCGTCCCTCTATATGGGGACCAGAGGTCTATGCCTTTGAACATTGGCTCCAGCACATTTCTCTTTTGTTCAAAGGACAAAAGATGGCAAAGCGTAAGCGCATCCGCCGTTGCCGCACCTGTGGACGTTACCAGATAGAATGTCCCTATTGCAACTATTCTTTTGAGTCGGATGCTCTTAAAGTGAAGATGACGTGCCCTTTTTGTCAGAAGGAGATTCAAACCTTGTATGAAGAAAATTGGTATTAACGATGAAACTAATAAGAAAGCTATTGATACTATGTGCTGTATGTCTCCTCTCCTCCTGCGGTCGTAGTTGGCATGAAGTGCGGTTGATGGAACAACTGTTGGATGCCCACCTGATGGGCAAGGTCAAGTTCGTCGACCGTCAGGAGCGATGGATATTCACTGGCGACGGTGAGAAGGTGGTCATCTTCGATGTGTTGGATACTACTGCGCTGAGCCATTCAACCCATGCAATGCTGCCTACGATAGCACAATGATAGAGCATCGTTTTGCCCATAGTCCACGCTATCCCTATTTGAGGCATACCGCGGGCTATTATATCAACATGCAAGAGGACGGCCAACAGCAGTACCGCTTCTATGATACGGTGGGTGGTCACCTTGTGTATTACCTTAGCTTAATGTGATATGAAAAGATTACTTTTGATAGGTGCGATGATTTGTGCCATAGGATTTGCCTGTTCCTGCAATGGCATCTCGGATGGCTCCAAGCCAGAGGGCTCATCTGCAATAAGGGCTCGTTCGGTTGATTGGGAAGGATTGTATCTGGACCCTGAGGGGGAGCACCAACAAACGTTGGAGGTCTCTGTCTCAAGGAATGAACTGTTGTTCAATTACTCAATTGTGTCGTACGAAGGGAATGTCTATTACTCTTTGTCGGGAAGGGCGATTCTAAAGGTTGGTGATTTGGAGTGGGATGACGATGACCATGGCGTTGCCTATGCGGTGGACGAATATGTCTACGATAGTGCATGTTATATGGCTATTAAGATTGAAGCCGACAGCCACAGGCGGGCAAGGATTGTCACCGATGATGAAAGGGTATGGAATCTAGTGGGTGAGAATGCCAGTACAATGATGCTTGTGGAGTAATCTGAGGGCAACCACTTAAAGAAACTGTATCTCTTTCAATTGGCACGACAGCCGTTCCCCCTTGTCGGTGACGAGCTGTAGGTGTCCGTATCTGTTCACGTCCAACAGGGTGGCGGTAATTGTCTGCCCTTGATAGCCATATTGGGCTTTTTCTCCCCGTCGGAGCAATAGGTTCAGGTAAGGCTCATCGAGTGTGCCGATAGGGTTGTCTCGCAACTCGTTATATCGGTGGGCAAGGCAGTCCAGTATCTTCTCCAACGTTTCGTCCAAAGGCCATTCCTGTCTATTGAGTAGGCAAAGCGAAGTAGGGTTGGGTACCCACTCAGGGAAGTCTGTTTGGTTTACATTCAGCCCAATACCCACCACGCTGGCAGCTATCTGTCCGCCTGCTATGCGGTGGGTTATCAGTATGCCGCAAATCTTCTTGTCGTCCACGTATATGTCGTTAGGCCACTTGATGCGCACACGCCTGTCCCCTTCCTCAATGAGTGGCATCAGGTAGTCGGCTATGCCCAGCGACACCGCCTTGGTTAACTGGTATTGGTCGGCGATGGGCAGCCATGTGGGTTTCAGTACTAGGCTGAAAGTAAGGTTTTTGCCTGGCTCGGCCTCCCAATGGTTCCCCCGTTGCCCGATACCAGCAGTCTGTGTGCGGGCAACAATAACGGTGAACTCCTCAGTCTCGTTGAAATCGAGGAGTTCGCAATATTGGTTGGTAGAAGGTAGGGTGTCGAACTTCTCTATCTTCATCCTGTCCGACCTATACGGTCATAATCTCCTTCTCCTTGGCAGCGAATATCTTGTCACACTCGCCAATGAACTTGTCGGTGATGTCTTGTATCTCTTTCTCCACCTGCTTCACCTCGTCTTCGGGCACCGACTTGTCTTTCAGTTTCTTCACCTTGTCCATCACGTTGCGGCGGGCGTTGCGGATGTTCACCTTACTGTTTTCCACCTCGGCGTGTGCTGCCTTGGTCAGCTCTCTGCGGCGTTCCTCAGTCATCGGGGGAATGACGATGCGCAAAATCTCGCCCTCGTGGCGAGGGGTGAAGCCCAGATTGGCATCGAGGATGGCCTTGTTGATGGCACCGATGATGGTCTTCTCCCACGGCTGGATGATGATGCTGCGGGGGTCGGGTGTGTTGATGTTTGCCACCTGGCTGATTTCTGTCGGGGTGCCGTAGTAGTCGATTTTCACGCCGTCAAGCATTCCGGGGTTTGCCTTGCCCGAGCGGATTTTCTCCAATTCTTTGTTCAAGAAGTTGATAGCACTCTGCATGCTATTTTTCGCTTCTTCGATACAGGCTTTTGATAAGTCGTTCATGATATTATGTATATTATTAATGTGTTAACTCGTTAATTTGTTATTGTGGTAATCGATTCACGAATTCACGAATTTACACGTTCACACATTCACCAAAGTTCCAATCGCCTCGCCTTTGACCACTTTTAGCAGATTGCCCGGCTGGTTCATGTCGAACACATATATCGGTAGGTTGTTTTCCTCACAGAGAGCGAAGGCGGTCAAATCCATAATCTTTAGTTTCTTGCCTAGGGCATCTGCAAAGGTCAGTGTCTCATACTTTGTCGCCGTGGGGTCTTTCTCAGGGTCAGCGGTATAGACACCGTCTACTCTAGTGCCTTTCAGTATCACATCGGCTTTAATCTCTATGGCTCTAAGGGTTGAGGCAGTGTCGGTAGTGAAGAACGGGTTGCCGGTACCTCCACCAATAATCACCACGCGCCCTTCCTGCATCGCTTCGATGGCCCTGCGGCGCGACATCTCTTTGCAAATGGGCTCAATGGCAAGGCCACCAAGCAGTTCGGTCTTCATGCCCTGCTTCTCCAGTTCAGACTGCAGAGCCATGCTGTTGATGAGCGTGGCAAGCATGCCCATATAGTCACCCTGCACGCGGTCCATGCCCTTCGAGGCACCGCTCAGTCCGCGGAAGATGTTGCCGCCGCCAATCACGATGGCGACCTCAACGCCCAGTTCCACCACCGTCTTGATGTCCTTGGCATATTGTTCCAGCATCTCGGGTGCTATACCATAACTTTGCTTTCCCATGAGCGATTCGCCACTCAATTTCAGAAGTATGCGATTATATTTCATAGTGTCAATTTTGTTTAATGGGTTAATTATTAATGTGATATATTAAAATGTCCTCAGTGTTTCAAACTACTAAAATACCAAAAAAAACGGAAACAGCAATATTTTTTTCGTTTTTGTTTGTCAAAGGTGTGGTGCATCCTTGTTCGAGACAGTGGTTTGTAATGTTACCTGAGGCGGAGGAAGCCTATATGGGGGAACGAGGCTATAGTGTTGTTATGGCTAGGGCGGTGATGCTGATTTTTATGTCAGGTATGGATTCGAGTGCGTGGTAGCAAGCTTCGATAGTGGCACCAGTGGTGATGACATCGTCAATGAGAAGGATGTGTTTGCCAGCGAGTTTTTCAGGATGGCGCACTCGGAATGCTGATGAGACATTTTGTGTCCGCTGCTGGCGGTCTTTGTGGGTCTGGGATGAGGTGTAGAGATGGCGATAGAGGTTCTTGTCTGCGACAGGGACATTAAGGTCGTCTGATATGGCGAGGGCGAGCAGTTGGCTTTGGTTGTATCCTCTTCGCAACTGGCGCAACCAATGCAGAGGAACCGGAACGATGTAGTCAATCGTGTCAAACCTGCCGGACTCCTTGAGGGTATTGCCCAGAAGGTGTCCATACTGATGAGCCAACTGTGTGTTTCCATGGTATTTAATTTGATGGATGATGCTTTGTGCCACATTCCCCTTTTGGAAATAGAGTAGGCTGGCAGCAGCTTCGAGAGGTATCTGTCCGACAAGTCGGCATTCAGTTTCATTGTCTGTAGTGGCAGCATTGTTGCTCCAGGGTATCTTGCTCATACAGCGAGTACAAAGAAAGCGTTCGTCACCTACTAGCGGTTCGTTGCAGTGACAGCAGAAGTCTGGAAAGATGATACGAACGAAGTCTCGAAACATAAACAATGAGGAGCGTTAGTCGGCAAAAAAGAGACAGCTGTCGCCGTAGCTGAGGAAACGGAAGTCGTGGTCAAGTGCGAATTGATAGCATTGTCGCCAGGCATCACCGATAAGAGCCGAGACAAGAAGTAATAAGGTACTCTTTGGCTGGTGAAAGTTGGTGATTAGACCATTGATAACATGATATTTATACCCTGGGGTAATCATCAGCTGAGTGTCTCCGTCTAGTTGGTCAATCTGATTGTCGTCCATCCACTTGAGCACATTGCTGTAGGCTTCTGCAGTGCTAATGTGCAGCTCTTCGAGTTCGTAAGGGTCCCATTGTAATATATGCATGGCATCAAGTGTGGGGTTCTGACTGAGCTTGACACCGAACCAATAGACTGATTCTATGGTGCGTACAGATGTGGTGCCTACAGGGAAGACGGGGTGGGGTAGGTGCTCAAGGATGCACTGGATGTTTTTGCGTGCTATCTCAATCTTCTCAACATGCATCACATGTTCGCCTATGGTTGTGGTGTTGACGGGTTTGAAGGTTCCGGCTCCGACGTGGAGGGTGATGAAGTCGGTAGCGATGTGTCTTGCTTGCAGAGCATTGAACACTTCTAAGGTGAAGTGTAGTCCGGCGGTAGGGGCGGCAACCGACCCTTGCAGACGGGCGTATACGGTCTGGTAACGTTCGTTATCGCTGCTGACGACTTCGCGGTGTAGGTAAGGGGGCAGAGGTATGACCCCAGCTTGTTCAATGACTTCGGCAAAGCTGACCCCGCCATTCCAACTGAAGTCGACAATCCAGGCGTTGCCAACAGCTTGTCGGCGGCTGGCATTGAGTGTGATGGTTCTGCCGTTTATGTCAATTTCGCGCGAAAGGGTGCCTTCTTTCCATTTCTTGTTATTGCCGATGAAACAGGTCCATGTGCACTGGCTGCGTTGTTCAAAGGCCTGGGAAACGGCCATCTGGTAGGGTTCGAGGCAGAAGACTTCGATGGTGGAACCCGTAGTCTTCTGGAAGAAAAGTCGGGCGTGGATAACTTTTGTGTCGTTGAACACTAGTAGGCTGTCGGCAGGCAGCAGTTCTGGCAGGTGGAAGAATTGGCTCTCAGAAATGACACCTTGTTGGTAGACGAGTAGTTTGGAGTGGTCGCGTTGCTCAAGTGGGAATTTGGCTATGCGGTCGTCGGGCAGGGGGTAGTCGTAGTCGGCTATGGCGATAGATTTGGGGCTATTGTTCATGGGAGGTATGCTTGCGTTGGGTTAGAAGTGAGAAGAGTATATACCATAGGATGATGAGCGTGATGGCGTACCATTGGCGGGTGAGGGCGATGATAATGGCGCAGCCAAGAAGGAAGATGTATTGGATACGGTTGGCCTTCCATGAGAGCTCTTTGAAGTTGAATTTGAGGGAGAACATGGGCAGTTCGCTGACCATTAAGATGTCGGTGATGAGGGAGAGGATGGTCAAGCCAATGAGCGTTGTGTTGCTGAACAGTAAGTCTAAATCTAAGTTTGGATTGTAAAAAGCAAAGGCGATACCCACCCAGATGAGGGCATTTGAAGGCACAGGAAGGCCAAGGAAACTGTGGCTTTGGCGGGTGTCGAGGTTGAACTTGGCAAGTCGGTAGGCGGCAAATGCGGGCATGAGGAGAGCAAGGTAGCGGAGGTTGGCAGTCCACTCGGGGGTGCTATAAAGGATATTGAAAAGGATGAGGGCTGGCGCCACGCCTGATGTGACCACATCAGCAAGGGAGTCAAGCTCTTTGCCTACAGGCGATGCCACACCCAACAGACGGGCGGCAAGGCCATCGAAGAAATCAAGGAAGATACCCCCGATGATGAAGTAAGCAGCAAGGTCACCATAGCCTTGTGCGGCATAGTAAGAGGCAATGACGCCGCAAGTGAGGTTGCCGAGGGTGATGAGATTTGGGATTTGTCGTTTGATAGAATGTAATAATTTCATGACGCAGTTCTCAAAAAAAAGATGTAGGAAGAACAACGTCATTCCTACATCTTATGGTAAATTGAAATAAGATTAGTAGAGTTTGATGACCAATTTAAAATCGGGGTCGTTCCAATAGGCGCGGAACTCTACGTCAACAGCAGCTTTACGCTTGAATTCATACTCCATGTCTACAGCGTTCTGGAGATTTTTGAGGCAGTTCTCGCGGTCGCCAAGACGGGCGTAGGCCACGGCACGGAGGTAGTTTACTTCGGCGGTCTGGTCGAGACAGCAGTTGAGGGTACGGATGCAAGCATCGGTCTCGTCATTCTCAAGCTGCGAGAAAGCAAGATTGTAGCTGCAGGAAGTGCCTTTCATGAGTTTCTGGGCCTCTTCGTAGTTACCACGCTTCAGGTTGAGGATGATGATGTTGGCATCGGCATCGGAGCTGCCCTGTCGCTTAGCTTCTTCAAAGTAGTACTTGGCAAGGGTGTAATCTTTCTGAGCCAGGCAGAGGAGGCCGGTGTTGTTGAGGACATCGGGGTTGTGAGGGTTCAGGTCGCGAGCCACCTTGAGGTAACGCTCGGCTTCGGGGTAGTCGCCAAGGTAGAATGCGATGGCGCCGGCATTGTTCCATGCGCCCCATTCGGCACTGTGGTTCTCAGTAGCCCACTTGTAGTACTTCATCTTGGTGTCGTAGTTGTAGTTGATATAGGCGGCATACATGAGTTCGTCAAATGAGAGCTTGCCAGGATTGAGGGTGGCCTGTTTTGCCAATTCGACATCGGTCTGACGGGCTTCGGAGTAGTAGAGGGCGATCTGAGCGCGACGGAGGCTGGGGAAAATGTCGCGTTCAAGCTGAGGATAGGTGGTGGCGTAGTTGCGAATCATTTGTTCGCGCTTGACTAAGTTCTGCTGGGTTTCAACGACATTCACAATAGCGTGGCGGTCCTGGATGTTGCTTTCTTCAACCATGACGACGAAATGCACCCAGTCCTCACCTGCGGCACGGGTGGTAATCACCATCTTCTTTAGCTGCTGGTGTTTGTAGTATTCGAGGTCCTGAGGCTTTACTTTGGCGCGTTTGGCCATCACGTTCAGCACGTCGTCAAGCACGCGGCGTAACTCGGCGGTGGCAATGTCGGCCCTGTTTTTGGAAACGCCCACATTGGCGGTTTCCTCCCCCTCGGGAGAAGCCCAGCCGGTGATGGTGATTTGCTTTGGAAGGCCATTTTCAAGCATGATGCGCTTGAGGTCGTTGACGGTGTACTGTGCGTCGAATCTGACATTCATTTCGCAGCCCCAGTCCAAAATGGAGGTGCCATTGGGGAAATAGATGTCTGCAGTTTCCACAACACCCTGTTTCTTATTGTAGTTGAGAGGGGCAATGGAAATATTGCCACGGATGTCAATCCACTCAGAGGTGATGTTGACACCATCAGAGATTACGACGGTCGGGAAGACTTTTCCTCTGTGTTGTTTGACGATTTCATCAGCGAAGAGAGCCTCGTCGTCGACTGTGGAAGTCTTGTAGCCGACAGGGTTGAGAAGCACTTTGCCAGTTTCCATACCAGGCTTGTAGTCAAGGGCATCGTTATAGGTGAAGCGCCCACCGGTGGAATAATTGATAGTGGTGCCAGGACCAGATACCTTCTCGCCTTTGACGGTGATGGGGTCGAGCGGAGTGGAGCCGCCTTCCCATGTGAATACGGGTTGGATGAAAAGAGCCACACCTTTGTCGAAATATTTGGCCGGAACAGAAGCAGTAAAGTTGACAACCACTTTGTCGTCACGAACCTCAACAGGGTTGGGATTGGCCTGATAGCGTATTTTTTTGCTATTAGACTTCATTTTGGACAATCCGCTACATCCTGTCAGAAGGACAACGGAGGCTAAGAAGAGAGTAAAAAGTACTTTTCTCATTTTTATATTTAACTATTTTAATTTACTCAATATAATTATAATCAGTCTATTAAACCAACATTGCGAGAAAGGGTCTTTCTCGTATCAATCTGCAAAGATACGTATTTTTTTTGAATCTACAATTTATTTTTGACATGATGTGCTTTATCTCGGCATAGCAAGCTGGCTTTTTCTGCTCTCGCTTTACGCAACGTTCGTCGGCGATGTGGCCTATTTTCTCGGAACAAATACTAATCCGTCATAACCTCTGATGACCAATTTTGGATTATCAGAAGCACAGGTTCTATCGAATAAAGGGGTTCCTTAACCTTTTCTACAATAGCTCCCTAGTTTTTATAGGATTTTTTTCAGAGGCTGCATCCCAAAAAGTTTTTAGAATGAATGAAAAAGTGTGGGAGAAGGGGCGGAGGTGCAATGGGTGGGAGGCGTGATGGCTAGCTGGTGGGTCGGCTGCAGGTTTCGGCAAAGGGGCAGTAGGCGCACATTTTGCTTTCGCGGTTCGGCAGGAAGGGAATGTCGGGGTTGAGGAGGTGCGAGAGCAGCTCTTGCAACATGGCTTCGAATGATTCGAGGTGGGCGGGGGTGAGGAGGTGGCTGTCCTCCCATTGGGCTGAGAGAAAGTCGAATTGGAAGTGGCCTAGCGGCTGGATGCCTGCAATATGTGGCTCGTTGGATTGCGAGTTATGGTGGAATAGCCAGGTGTAGACGAGGACTTGGAACCATTTGTCGGGGACGTTGGCCCAGTCGGGTTGGGATTCTTTGACGCGTAGGTCTTTCAGCTCCACTTTTCCTGATTTGTAGTCGATGACGCGTATGTAGTCGTTCCAGAGGTCTATTCGGTCGGCAATTCCAGAGATGGTCACCTGCTGGGGGGTGTCGTTTACGGTTACTTGGATGCTGTGGGTCAGTTCTTTCTCAAGCGAGATGATGCTAATGTGGTTGCCTTTCTTCAGGTTGGATATTTCGGTGTTGAGGAAGTTCGATATCTGGGCTTTGGCTACTGATTCGAGGAAGTGGTTACGCCCTGTGTGGCTGCGGCCATGATGGAATTGTTTTTCAAGTACTTGGGCGAGTAGATGGTCGATGTCTCCAAGAGCCTGGGCGAGATACTCGGCTTGTAGGGGCGAACCAATCGTGGGAGTGTAGATGTTTTCAAGAACGGCGTGAATGTAGCTGCCAAGCTCGTTTTGCTCAAGGTCTTCGTTGATGGAGTCTTTTTCGTTGATTCCCATGATATTCTCATAGTAGAATTTGAGTGGGCAGTTGCGGTATTTGTTTAAGGCAGAAGGCGAGAATCCCCGTTGGGAAATCTTTTGTAGTTGGAGCATGACCGGGGGTTCTTTGCAGTAAGATAATGCCCTTGATTCTATGTTGTTTGTGCTAGATACTGATAATACCTGCTCGTGCAGTTTGATGTTGTTGGGGTAGCGCGCGGCCAGTTCTCTGCGTATTTGTAGAAGGAACCGGCTGGGTTCGCCCTTCCCCATGCCGTCCGATTCGGTGTGATAGATAAGGTGTACTTCATCGGCCCGTTGGAGAAGCCGATAGAAGTTGTAGGCGTAAACCGCGTCTTTCTCGCGATAGGTAGGGATGCCAAAGGATGTTTTTAAATTGTATGGAATCAGGGTGTTGGCTGTTTTGCCCGATGGCATGGTGCCTTCGTTGGCGGATAGGAGGATGACTTTCTTGAAGTCGAGATTACGGGTTTCGAGAACGCCGAGGATTTGTAGGCCTTGCAATGGTTCTCCATAGAATGGGATGATGCTGCGCTGGGCAAGGCGGGAGTATATTTTGAGGAGGACTTTCAGGTTGCTGATAAAGTGGTATTTGGATTGGAGTTCTTTGAGGTATTCGATGATTTGGAGTAGTGAGGCCAGGGATTCCTTCTCGGTTGGCTTGAGGTTGTCGCGGCTGGTGTTATAGAGAAGTCGGATAAGATTCAGGAGCATGTCGAGCACTGCGTCGGGGGTAGGGCTTTCTGATGAAAAGAGAAACCGTATTTGGGAGAGGGAACAGTTTGTTTCTTGACAGAGTTGGTCTATCTCATCAGGGGTCGCGTAGATGATGTGTTGGCTTGCCAGCGTATTGGATAGCTTGGAGTAGACATCATCGATTCCAAGTATCGGGTTGAGGTTTCGGTTGGAGAGGATGTCGAGAATGTCTTGATGGTAAAACATCTGCTTCTGTCGACGCTGGTGTAAGGAGATGATGGCGATGGCCAAGGTGTGCAAGGTGGTGGCCGTAAGGGGGTAGCCCATGGTGACGTTGGCAGTGCTGATTTGCGGGGGTAAGGCGTTCAGCATGGGGAGGAGCAGGGATTCGTCGCCTAGCACTATGGCAGTTTGTTCGGTAGCGTCACTGGGTTTGTATTCCTTCTGATGTGAGAGCAATTCGCCTGCGTATTTGCATTGGAGCACGTTCTCAGGGCAGCTGACTATGGTGATTTCCTTGTTGCCAAGGGTGAAATGGTCGGGATATTCTGTTTGTGGAAATAGTTGGTTTTGATGGTGTTTCCTTAGAAAATGCCCAGCTTCTTGATTCGGGTCGTTGAAATAGTATGCGTCGCCGTCAGAGATGATGTTTCCGATGCCTTGACGAAGATATTGCCTGATGATAGTGTCTTCGCAGGCTGAAATCGCATTGAATCCGACAAAGTAATAATGGTAGGTGTCGTCGTCAGGTATCAAAGCTTCTATGTTTTCGGCTACGTGTCTGTACGCCATGCCGTTATACGCGCGCCCTTGTAGCATCAGGCGTTCATGCAGCTGGGTGTAGTAGCTGTATAAAGAGCGGTAGAAGGCCAGGTATCTTTCTTGAAATGAGGTGAGTTTGCCAGATTCGATGTCCCATTCCCCGATGGCCTTGATGTCGTGCAGATTGTTGAATAGCTGTTGGGCGTCCACCCGGTATAGGTCGATTTCGGAAAAGTCGTTGAGCATCATGTCGCCGAAGGAGATAAAATCCTCGAAGGATTCGAACTTGTCATTCGCTCCATCGAGATGGCGGTGGATGTCGAACAATTCGAACAGCAGGTACTCGTTGGGGACGATGGAGAGTCCTCCTAGTTCTGAGATGAGTTCATCGATGCCGATGATACGCGGTAGGAAGAAAGGGTTGTTGTCCTCGGAGGTGAGTTGACGACGGAGAAAGAGGCCGGAACGGCGGTTGTTGAAAATAACTACAACGTGTTCTAAGCCATTCGGGTGGTCGGCGCGTAACCTTTGTGCTACTTCGGATAGGAATGTTTGCATGTCAGTCGTTGTTAGTACCAAGTTTGGGCCAATTGGAGCGTTTCGGGTTTCCCGACATCAAGCCAATCGTCGGTATTGTGAAGGAAATAGTTGATTCTATGTTTTTTGGCTATTTTGAGATAGGCAGGGATGATAGGGAAGGGGTGGTCGGGCTGGGGCAGCAGGTCGAGCAGGTGGGGGTCGAGGATGGCTATGCCACTGAAAGCAAGGCTTGTGTATTCGTTAATGGGTTGTTCGACCCATAGGAATTCGTCGGTCTTGACATTATGCCATCCGACGAGGTGTCGCTGTCTGTCGAACAAAAGGTACCGAGAGGTGTTCCGATGGCTTACGGCAAGGGTGGCAATGTTCATGGAACTAGTATGTTGCCCGATGAGCTCTTGGAGGTTGAAATGTGTGAGGACATCGACGTTGTGGATGATTATTGGCTCGTCGGGGGTGAAGAGTCGTGCGGCCTTTTTTAGGCCGCCGCCGGTATCGAGCAGTTGGCTGCGTTCGTCGGAAACCAGCACTTCGGCATCCCAGTGGTTCTCATAAAGGTACTGGGTGAGTAGGTCGGCAAAGTGGTGGACGTTGACAACAATTCTTCTTACGCCGAGGTTTGAGAGGTTGTTTATAGCAATTTTGATGAGAGGTACACCGCCTACTTCGACCAAGGCTTTTGGGCGATGGTCGGTGAGGGGTTTGAGGCGTGTGCCTAGTCCGGCAGCAGGGATGAATGCTTGCATGATGTGAGCGAAATGTGTTTGCAAAAGTACATTTTTTTTCTCGTCTGAATAAAAAAAAGTGATTAGAACAAAAAAAAATAGTATCTTTGCAAAATCCGTTGGAGTGTCCAGTTGTGGATTATGCTACTTTAGCGGTTTGATTAATAATAAAATATAAATTATTATATGGAACTAAAAAGATTGTTTTTTGTAGCATTGACAGGTGCGCTTTTGTTGTCTTCGTGCAGGCATACGGAAGAGATTGCCTATATTAATGATGCCCAAAGAGACTCGGCATTTGCATTGAAAGGCCAGTTTTCAGCCGGTATTCAGGCGAATGACCTGCTGAGTATTTATGTTGAGAGCCTGACACCTGAGTCTACCATTCAGTTTAACCAAGAGACCAACAAGATTGCCAATATCAATGGTACGGTCTTGAATCCGGGAAACAGTGTGGTTTCAGGTTATCTGGTCAATCATGATGGCGACATCATTTTCCCTGTTCTGGGTAAAATTCATGTCGTTGGGCTGACCCATAATGAGTTGGCTGCCCTTATTGAAAAGAAACTTATCAGTGATGGCCATATTACCGACCCTGTGGTGACGGTGAAGTTGATGAACTTCAAAGTATGTGTGTTGGGCGATGTGGCGCGTCCGGGCCAGTTGGTTGTAGCTGGCGAGCGTCTCACGATTTTTGAGGCATTGAGTATGGTTGGTGACCTTACTATTTATGGTCAGCGTCATAATGTTACAGTGATTCGTGAAGAGAACGGCCTCCGCACCATCGGGGAGGTGGACCTTTCTTCAAAGTCAGTGTTTGATTCTCCCTATTACTATTTGCATCAGAACGATGTGATTTATGTCGAGCCGAATATGAGAAAGAAGAAGAATGCCGAACGTGACCCGATGGCTATGACATACGTTTCGAGCGCGGTGTCGATTGTCTCCGTGATATCGTCGGTGTTCTACTATTATATCCTCTCAAGGTACTATTCGTCGCGTGGCAAATAATTCATTGAAAACAATAATACATTATGGATAATCAACAACAATTAAAAAGTGCCCAAGGGAACCAGGGGGGCGCACAGCAAGAGAATGAGAGTACCATCTCGTTGCGTGATATTGTGTTTATAGTTATCAATAACTGGTATTGGTTCGCCCTTTCCCTTTTTGTCTGTTTGGTGGTAACCGGAGTGCTGTATAAGACAAAGCCCAAGTCGTTCCAGTACGTCTCAACCATCATGGTGCGTGATGATTCCAATAAGACGTACCAGACCCGTAACATGGATGCTATTTTTAATAGTCTGGGCTCAGACAATGGAATGCATTCATTAGAGAACGAAATCTACCTTCTTCGTTCCTCTTCGCTGGCCAAAAACGTTGTTTCCAAGCTCGAGCTGAACAAGACATGCGAGAGAAATGGTTTCTTTACAAAGGTATCGTATTATAAGGATCGTCCGCTGGAGTTGAAGGTGTATACGCGTAGTGCGGAATTATCCGAGGTTTCTATCGGGGTGGAGGTCACCCCTCTTGATATGAGTCGGTATGAATATTCGGTATCGTCGTTGAACGGCTATTCTGTGGACAAAAAGGGTATTGCATATTATACCGAGCCGGTGGCTGTGACCAAGGAGGTCTCATTCACCATTGACAAGACGCAGTTCTTCTCGAATCGTAATTTCAAGATTACGTATAATATGCGCGAGATACCCGTAATGGCGAAGGCCTATCAGTTGGTAAAAAGACTATCGGTGAATCGTGTTGACAAGATGGCCTCTATCTTATCGATAGGTTATACTGATAATAATGATAGTCGTGCACGTGATGTGGTGAATGCTTTGGTTGAAGCATATAATGAAGATGCAGCGAACGATAAGCGGGCAGTGGCCGAAAAGACAGAGCAGTTCGTTTCAGAGCGCATTTCGCTTATCTCTGGTGAACTTGAGGATGTGGACTCTCAGGTGGAGATGTTGAAGAAGAGCAGTAATCTGCCTGACTTGCAAACGGCTTCTGGAACACTTCTTCAGACAGGTACAAGATATACCGAGGAAGTGAACGCTATGGAGGCTGAATTGCAAATGATTAAAAGTATTAAATCATACCTCACCGATCCGAATAACAAAGAAGAGCTCCTCCCAGCTAATGTGGGTATCTCTGATATTGGGGTTCAAGGGTTGATTAACACTTACAACAGTCAGTTGCTTCAGTACAGAAAACTTTTGAACAATGCTGGTCCGAACAACCCTCAGGTGAAAACGTTGGTGCAGCAGATGGAGGCCACCCGTGGGAATATCCTGGCATCTGTGAATAACTTGATTAATTCCGTTAACATCCGTTTACAGACAGCTCGTTCACAAGAAGCTCGCGCCCGTGGCCAGATTTCCGCCATGCCTACTCAAACCAAGGCCGTGAACGAGGTTGAACGTCAACAGAAGATTAAAGAGGAGTTGTTCCTCTACCTCTTGAGCAAGCGAGAAGAGAATGCTATGAATTTGGCGGTCACAATAGTACCGGCTAAGGTTGTGGAACCTGCAGCACGCGCCAGTGTGGGACCTCACCTGTCAATGTACATCTTGGTGGGTCTTATTGTCGGAGCCGCATTGCCCGCCCTTATCATGTTCTGTATTAGCTTCTTTAATGTGAAGTTGCGTTCTAAGTCCGATATTGAGAAGGCACTTACTATCCCAGTCTTGGGTGAGATTCCGCAAAAGCCTGAAGGTAGGGCAAATGATGAGATTATCGTTACGGCTAACGGTACCGATGTTGTGACGGAGGCGTTCCGAATATTACATTCCAACATACCGTTCTTCTTGAAGGAGGGTGAAAAGGTTATCCAGACAGTGTCGACAGTCCCAGGTGAAGGTAAATCATTTGTGGCTCTCAACCTTGCTCTGTCGTTGGCTTATCTTGGCAAAAAGACTATATTGGTTGATTGTGACTTGCGTAAGCGCAGCTTGTCGAAGACTATTGACCGTCACAATCGCATCGGCCTTATCAACTATATGCTGGGTAAGGAGTCCGACTTTACCAAGATTATCATGCATAGTGAGACATCACCGTTCCTTGATTATGTGGTGTGTGAGAAAACGCCGCCTAACGCAACACAGCTGTTGCTGAACGATAAGATGGACAACCTGATTGCATACCTGCGCGAGAATTATGATTACATTATTCTTGACTCTACTCCTGCACAGATTGTTGCCGACTCCGCGATTATCAATCATAATGCGGATTTGACGACATATATCATGCGTGTTGGTTATCTGAATAAGAGTTCCTTCCCATTCATTCAGGAATTGTCCGATAAGGGCAAGTTTAAGAATATGGCAATTATCATGACCGACGTGCCAGTCATTAAGCGCCGTTATGGTGGCTATGGTTATGGCTATGGTTATGGCTATGGTTATGGC
>JAFRXG010000068.1:0-2851 GCA_017441565.1 Bacteroidales bacterium
AATGGAGCCCTTTTGTGGAGGCACAGACTACGGTCCACCAGCAGCCGGACACCACGCAGGGACCCGACACGGTGAAGATAGACGCCGTAGGCCTTTTCACGCGGCTGATGCCCAACCCGGCGCGAGGTCTGGTGACGGTGCAGTCGGCCTACAGCCTGAGCCATGTGGCGTTGTACGACATGCAGGGCCGCCTGATGCTGGAGCAGAAGGCCGCCGGCAATGCCGCCACCTTCGACGTGGGCACCCTGCCCAAGGGGGTGTACATGGTGACCGTCCGCACCGTCGCCGGCACCACCACCAAGCGTCTATTGGTGGAATGAGAGAAATGATTGTTTCCTGTCAGTCCGCCGTTATCTCGTCATCAGAACGTTGAGCGGTTGGTTATCATTTCTTTCTTTTTGTATGATAGGAGTGGGGCTTTTTGAGTCCTCCCCTAGGGTTGCTTATTGTAGTGTTAGTGAAAAAGGAATCTGATAACTAGAGTCAATTATTTTTCGTTATCTCATTTTTTTTCCTTAATTTTGCATTTTGTTTTTTATCAATATCAATATATTTTTTATCGTCTTTTATTATGAAAACAAGTTCTTTCCGAGTGCTGACCAGTCAAGAAATCAGTCAGCTGCAAACTCAAGGCAACCGTGCCGAGGACTGGTCTATGGTGCATGTCAGCAATCCATTCGATGTCAACCTTATTTATCACAATGTCTTTATGGGCGAAGTGTGGCTTGGAGCCATTGAGCAGGGTTTCATTCATCAGGGCGACCTGCATCTGCCGGAAGGTATCTATAATTCCATGTTGTCCAATGCGTCTGTGGGTAACCACTGCGCTATTCACAATGTGCGCATGCTCAGCCAATATGAGGTGGGTGACCACTGTCTGCTGTTCAATGTCGATGAAATGACAGCATCCAAGCCTGATGAGAAGAATGACTATCCCTGGATAGAGCCGATGAACGAGAATGGCGGCCGGCGCATCCTTCCCTTCAGCGGCATGACTATCGGCGATGCCTATCTATGGGCAAAATACCGCGACCATGGCCGTATGGTGGAGAGGCTAGAAGCGATGACCCGCCAGCGGCTTGCCACCGCTGAGGGCTGCTATGGACATGTGGGCAGCCATTGCGTTATCAAGAACACGCACACGCTGCATAATGTGGCCGTCCTTTCCGACGAGGAGGCACCCACCCGTATTGAGGACTGTATCGTGTTGGCCGACGGTGTGGTGGGCTACGG
Organism: Bacteroidales bacterium; assembly: GCA_017441565.1. GTDB lineage: Bacteria > Bacteroidota > Bacteroidia > Bacteroidales > P3 > Colimorpha. The sequence continues at coordinate 1,234 of JAFRXG010000068.1, forward strand.
CTGTACTTGCGAGTATGGCTGCATAGCCATGCGGTTCGTCTTGGGCGAGCATGTGCATCTGGAGTTCGGCGTGCGCCTGAACGACACCGTGGTGGGCGACAATTCCACCATAGCCCGTTGCGAGGTGGGCAACAACATCATCTTCCCTGCCCACGAGCAGCACCACAACAATTCGTTCCTCATTGCCTCGCTGGTGATGGGACAGAGCAACCTGGCCGCTGGATGTACCGTGGGGTCGAACCATAACGGCCGCACGGCCGACAACGAGATTGTGGCCGGTCGTGGCTTCTGGCCGGGATTGTGCACCAGCCTCAAACATTCCTCCAGCTTCGCCTCCTACTGCCTTCTGGCCAAAGGGGCTTATCCGGCAGAGCTCAGCATCACACTCCCCTTCGCGCTGGTCAACAACAACGCCGCTAAGAACCGTCTGGAAGTGATGCCCGCCTACTGGTGGATGTACAACATGTATGCCCTCAACCGCAACATCACCAAGTTCGCCAAGCGCGACAAGCGCAAGAAGAAGGTCCAGCACATCGTTTTCACCCCCTTCGCACCCGACACGGCGGAGGAGATTATCAATGGTCGGCAGCTGCTGAAATATTGGACCGAACAGGCCTATCTCAAGACGAAGGCGCAGAGCCCCGATGCCGCAACCGAGCCGATAGAGGTGGTGGCCTACGGCATGGAAAAGGGCAAGAGGAAGGTTACCGTGCTGAAGGCAGCACAAGGTTACAAGGCCTACGAGGAGATGCTGATTTACTATGCCATGAACACCCTTACTGAGGATGGCGAGAAGACCGCCTTGCCCGATGCCGCGTTGGGCGAGGGACAGCGCGTACGCGAGTGGGTCAACCTCGGCGGACAGCTGGTGCCCCAGGCCGACTTGGACACGCTGATGCAGCAGATAGAGAGCGGCGAGGTGGCCTCGTGGGACGAAATACATGAGCGATACAACCAGTGGTGGGTGACCTATCCTGAGCTTTGCCGCCGTCATGCCTACCTCACCCTGTGCGACCTCCTGACGTGCCGCACTATCGTTGAGGACCAGTGGCAGCAGATTCTGCAACGCTACAACACCATCCGCCAGTTTGTCGCCGACCAAGTGCGCATCACGCGCCAGAAGGACGAAGAGAACCTTTTCCGCCAGATGACCTACCGCAACGATGCCGAGCTGCAGGCCGTGCTGGGCTGAGAGGCTTCGTTTCTGTACAGGCCGTAGGGTCTTCTCTAAAACGCCCTGAAAGGGCAGAGACATATCCAGCCTAATGGCTGCGCCTTGGGTAAATCAATGAGATTTGAATAACGCCCTGTAATGGCAAAGCCTTATATTAGAATTAAGGGGATTTCTATAAATTGCCCCAGAGGGGAAAACTCTCAATAACCCCGCACTTATAGTGCGGGGTATATCAAGCAAATACATCTCAGCGTGCCGAAGGCACGCGTTCTCAAAAACGAATGAATAGAACCCATCTATAATAAAAAGGCTCTAGTTTGATAAAAGACTGATTTTTTAACAGCATCGAAGATGCTGAATTTCAATAACCCCACACAAGGAACGCAGTGTGGGGTCAACGAAAACCCTACTACTCAGCGTCCCGGAGGGACGCGACAATGGGAA
>JAFRXG010000069.1:0-43707 GCA_017441565.1 Bacteroidales bacterium
AAACCACAACTACCCCCCTCCAACAATACCCCCCAAAAAAGCCTAAAATCGCGCCCTCGCTAACACGGTGCCTATTAGCTATTTATATTCTATGTATTTTCTATTTACTTTCTATTTATTTTCTATATTATTTCTGAATAAGAAAATAAACACGATAGACGAACGATAAATCATCAGTAAAATAATAAAAAAGAGAAATAATCCACGAATAAACCAAACAGGAACCATCCATCACGTTCAAGAACGGCTGCAGACATTCAGCCTTTGGGATAATTAGGCAATTAATGATAAAACGGGACAGCTGTTAACCAAAACGTTAGAAATAAAATTTTGCCAGTTTGGTTTTTCTTCGTATCTTTGCATCCGCTTACGAGAGAGAAGTAAGCAGTTTGCAAGAAAAGCATTACGATACTGTCCCATTATCGGAATTTCGCCAAAATTTCATGAGGAAGGATGAGCTTTAATGCTTTCGCTTGTTGTGTATGCTATAGGGTCATACCTTCGGCATATACTCAGGCGTGAGATATGTTCTATAGACCCCGTTTCCTCAAAGGTGTTTGGCGATACCTCGATAATGACGGACATGAGTACATAAGTCTCATGCCTTTTTTATTTGCTGCCTGTTGGAGACTTGGGGCGGTAACATAATACTTAAAAACATGAAAGAAAACAATTTCAAGTGCAATTACGAATCACCCGTCGTAGAAGTGTTGAAAGCCCGCGTGGAGGCTGGTTATCAGTCTTCCAATGTGCAAAGTGGAGGAAACGCCAACACCACCCGCTACGGTGAAGGCAGCTGGGACACTCCCAGTGGTAACCCTAACGCACGGTACAATTAACCTTTAACCTTACTTGCCATGAAGAAGATTCTATTCATTTCTACTCTCATTGCAACCCTGCTGCTGGCCTCCAGTTGCCAGAAAGAACAGGAGTTGGTCACCTTGGGAGCTGAAATCAGCCAGCCCGCAAAGACCTATATCGACAACCGTTACCCCTGCTGGAACGAGGGCGACCAGGTGTATGTCAACAATGCCGCCTACACCGTCTCTGCCATCTCCGGCTCATCGGCACAGATTGCCGACGTGGTGGGAGCCGACGCCTATCGCGCCATCTTCCCCGCCTCGTTGGTGACACCGGGCAGCAACATCACCAACAGTGCCACCATACCTGTCACCCTGCCCGCCACGCAGCGTTACCAGGTGGTGGACGGCCACCAGCGCGTGGATGCCCCCATGGGTGCCTTCACCGAGGGCAGCACACTACAGTTCTACAACCTCTGCTCTATCGTGCATGTGGTAGTCAACAACAATACGGGCAGCGACATGACGCTCGGCGGCCTGAAGATAGAAACTGCCAACGCCTACCTGAGCGGTGCAGGCACTGCCACCGTCAACGGCACCGGCAATGACGGCATCACCCTCTCCTCCGATGCCTCCCACTCCGTCTCCCTCCGCCTGTCGGGAGCCACCAACGTTACCCTTGCTGCGGGAGCCCAGTCCACCTTCGACATCTACGTCCCCGCCTTCCCCACGGACAACGTCACCATTACCCTCACCACCACCAACGGCTACTCCTTCGAGCTCACCAAGAACGGAGTTGCCCTGAACCCCAATATCTACACCACCGTCACCCTCACCGTCACCTCCCTCACCAAAATCCCCCCCGCCAATCTGGTGAATGGAACTACGTTTAAAAATGCCATTCCCAGCGGTGTCACTTCCGTGGTTTTCGAATATAATAATGCTTCGACATCGAATACTATACTCTCAACACCCAATTCCCCTATTCCCATTTATGGTATTTTGGAAGGAAGTGTATGGCATGTATGCACTGCCTCCGATTCAATATATGCCAACCCGGACTGTTCAAGTATGTTCGGCAGTAACGGTATGCGTTATTACCTGCGCTCCATTGATTTTGGATCTGGTTTCAACACTTCCAAAGTGACGAATATGAGTTGGATGTTTGCCTATTGCTACTATATCACCAGCCTCGACCTCTCTACATTCAACACTTCCAACGTGACGAATATGAGTCAGATGTTTCAATGTTGCCAATTCAACCTGACAAGCCTTGACCTCTCCAACTTCAACACTACCAACGTGACGAATATGAGTCGGATGTTTTATGATTGCTACCCCCTGACCAGTCTTAACCTTTCAAGCTTTAACACTTCGAACGTGACGAATATGAGTGAAATGTTTGGCTATTGTACCAGTTTGACCAGCCTCAACCTCTCAAACTTCAACACTGCCAATGTGACGAATATGAACGGTATGTTTGTGTATTGCTCCAGCCTAACCAGCCTCAACCTCTCCAACTTCAACACTGCCAACGTGACGAATATGGGTAATATGTTTTCCTGTTGCAAAAGTCTGACCAGCCTCAACCTCTCCAACTTCAACACTGCCAACGTGACGGATATGAATCGGATGTTTTTCTTGTGCCAAAGCCTGACCGGACTCGACCTCTCCAACTTCAACTCTGCCAATGTGACGAATATGTGGCGTATGTTCAGCACTTGCTCCAGCCTGACGAGCCTTGACCTCTCCAACTTCAACATGAGTCATGTAACTAATAAAGAGGAGATGTGTTATATTTTATCCACTACTTCTGGCTATTGCACCATCACTTGCCCATTGGCAGTGCAAAACGAACTTGAGACCGGAACAAACCTTCCCACTACCGGAGTTACCTTCACTTGGCTGAGACCCACATCCAAGTAAGGCAACTACCGTCCATCTACTTTTGCAGCCTATCCTGTGCCGGAGGCACGGTATCCTATTAACCCCACACTAAGCGACCACAGAGAGTGCAGTGTGGGGTTTCCTGTCGACCCGCCCTGCGTGTTGGAGACACGCCACAAGCACTGCATTCCCAGCAGTTTGCAAAGATTGCTCTCCCGAGAGAGCAAAAAAATGCGAAATTTGCTCTCCCGGGAGAGCAATAAATATCGTCTTTCGACGTTAATGCTCTAAACTAATTGATTATGGACGTACTGGTATCACAATTTAAACGTCGGCTGACGAATATTTCGCTGGATTTGGTTAGAGAGTGCATGAACGAAGTGGCTTGGGACGAAAGGCTGTCAGCCATCATAGGGCCACGCGGTGTAGGCAAGACCACGCTGATACTCCAGTATATAAAACAGCACTATGCCAATTGCCTCTCCGAAGTGCTGTGTGCCACAGCCGAAAGTCTGTACTTTGCCCAGAACACACTGGTAGACTTGGCAGAACGATTCGTGACAAACGGGGGGAAACATCTATTCTTAGACGAGATTCACCGCTATCAGAACTGGAGCCGCGAAATAAAGCTGATTTACGATACCTACCCCGAACTGAAGGTAACCATTAGCGGCTCGTCACTGCTACAGATTCTCAATTCCGAGGCCGACCTTTCGCGTCGCTGCATCTGGTATAACATGCAAGGGTTGTCCTTCCGCGAGTTCCTACAGTTTTATAAAGGAATCGACCTCCCTGTGGCATCCTTCGACGAGATACTTTTCCATACCGACGAGGTATGCCACGAGATAAACACGCTGTGCCGTCCTGTGCCGTTGTTTCACGAATACCTTCAGGTGGGGTATTTCCCTTACTATTTGGAGGGCGAGAAAAGATACTATGAACGTGTGGGGAATGTGATAGACTATGTGATTGGCTCAGAACTGCCGATGGTATGCAAAGTAGAGACGGTGAACGTCCGTAAGCTACAGATGCTGCTTAATGTGGTGGCAGGGCTTGTACCCTACGAGGTTGACATCAGCAAGATTGCACTGATGCTACAGTCGTCGCGTAATACGGTGATAACGTATCTTAGGTATCTGTCTATGTCGAAGGTTATCAATATGCTCTACTCGGACACCCAGTCGCTAAAGAAAGTACAGAAACCCGATAAGATGTATTTGGAAAACCCCAATATGTTGTACGCCCTGTGTCTGGAAAAAGCGAATATCGGGACTGCCAGAGAGACCTTTGTCGTTAACCAACTGGGTTATCAACACCGGATAGAGTACGGCAAGAAGAACGGCGATTTCAAACTTGACGGGAAATATGTATTTGAAGTGGGTGGGGCAACTAAGAGCTTTGACCAGGTGGCCGACATACCTGATTCATACATATTAGCAGATGACATTGAATGGTCGATAGGTAAAAAGCTGCCACTATGGCTTGTCGGACTACTATACTAATGGAATGCTTGACTGTCTGATTGCTTTAGTGATTGCTTGATTGTCTAATTGTTTGATTGTTTTAGTATATTGACTGCGTCAGCACTCAAGCATTTACACATTCAAGCAATAAAACTACCCTATCTGGCCTGTGGCAACGACAAGGTGGGCATCGTTGTCGTAGATGGTGGCGTATTGGCCGGGGGCGATGCCTTGGATGCGCACGTCGGAAAGGATGGAGACACCCTGCTCTGTGCGAATGAGATGACCTTGTGCGAAGTCGGGGGTGTGGCGTATCTTGAATTTCACATCGACGGGGTTTCCCGTCTCAAGCCGGCTGCTCCAAAGGTCGCAGCTGAGGTAATGGAAGTCGAGCAGGTCGATACGGTTGCCATACTGTGCGTCGGGGTCGTAACCCTGGGAGACGTAGAGGACGTTCTCTTCGATGTCCTTCTTCACGACGAACCAGGGTCCGCCGCTGAGGAATAGGCCTTTGCGCTGGCCGATGGTGTGGAACCAGTAGCCGCGGTGGGTGCCGAGGATTTTGCCAGTTTCCAGCTCTACGATTTTTCCCTCGCGCTCGCCAAGGTAGCGACGCAGGAAGTCGTTGTAGTTTATCTTGCCCAAAAAGCAGATGCCCTGCGAGTCCTTGCGGTCGGCGGAGGGGAGGTGGGCTTCATGGGCGATGGTGCGCACCTCGCTCTTCATGAGGTGCCCGATGGGGAACATGAGCTTGGCGATTTGCTGTGAGGAGAGCTGCGAAAGGAAGTCGGTCTGATCCTTCAGCGGGTCTTTGGCGGTGGCAAGGAAAACCGTTTGATTGCTTGATTGCCTGATTGCTTGATTGTTTGAATTTTTATCACGCAAGCCATTCCTGCAATCAGACTTTAACACATTTATGCATTCAGTTTGTGCATAGTGACCCGTGGCAGTGCGGTCGAAGTCCTTTCCGCAACGCTGCTCGAAGGCCCCGAATTTGATGAGCTTGTTGCACATGACATCGGGATTGGGGGTGAGGCCGCGGCGTACCGACTCAATGGTGTAGCTGACCACGTTGTCCCAGTATTCCTTGTGGAGGTTCACCTCTTCGAAGGGGCAGCCATATTTCTTGGCGATGAAGGAGGTGATTTCGATGTCCTCTTCGGCGGGGCAGTCGATATAGCCCTCCTCGTCTTCCATGCCAATGCGGATGTAGAAGATGGTGGGGGTGTAGCCCTGCTCCTTGAGCAGGTGCACGACGACGGAGCTGTCAACTCCTCCGGAGACTAATGCTGCGATGTTCATGTTCCTTAGGTTTTATGAGGATTGTTTTGAGCCTTTTGACCATCAAGCAGAGCGAACCTTTTATGTGCCGCTGCTGGTGGAGGGTTTGAGCACGATAAGTGTCACGCTGGCCAATATAAGGAGGATGCCCAGGGCGAGGGTGAGAGTGAATTGTTCGCCGAAGACGAAGATGCCGATGAGTACGGCGGTGAGGGGTTCGAGGGCGCCGAGGATGGCCGTGGTGGTGGAGCCGACCAGCTTGGCGGCATAGACCATAAGCACCAACGCCATGATGGCCGGTACGATGGCCAGCCAGCCGACATAGAACCAGCCAGTGAAGCTGTGGGGCATCGTGAGCGGCTCGTCTGCCAGCATCGAATAGACGAGCATGCCCAAGGTGCAATAGATGAGGACGTAGAAGTTGATTTTGAAGGAGGACATCTGCAGGTTGCTGCGGTTGACCACGATGATGTAGAGGGCGTAGGAGAGGGCCGAGAGCAGCACCAGCACCACGCCCAGAAGGGGGAGTGTGGTGGTGCCATCGCCCCAATAGAGCAGGGCCACGCCCACGAAGGAGAGGGCGATGGAACAGACGGTGACCCAGCGTACCCGTTCGTGGAAGAAGAGGGCCATGATGACCGCTGTCATGACGGGATAGGTGAAGAGAATGGTGGAAGCGACCCCGGCATCCATGAGGTGGAAACTCAGGTAGAGGGTGAGCGAGGAGACGATGAAGAGCAGCCCCAGAAGGGTGAGCACACCGAACTCGCGGCGGGTGACCTTCAGGCTTTCGCGCCGCTGCCCCCATGCCGGGAGGCCGCGCACCAGCATGACGAGGGCGATGATAAGCCATGCCAGACCGAAGCGAAAGAAGAGCACGCTGCTGGTGGGCAGCCCTTCGGCATAGAGTTTGAGGGCTCCCAGAGGGTTGGTGCCGTAGCACACCGCGGCCAGTATACCGCAGAGCGTGCCGAAAAAAGAGGTGGAGCGTCTGCCTGCCACCTCTTTTAAAATATTCGTATTATGTTTTCTTTTGTCAGACAAGGGTGATTTGTTTCATATAGGTGAGGTCTCCTTTGCGCTAGTCTACCTTTTCGTAGAAAAAGTTGTTGCGCTTGATGGTGCCGTCGGGGTTGAGTACGGCATTGGCCATCTCGGATTCGGAGGAGTGGGTAATCTCGTGAAGGTGTTCGCCCGTGATTTCCACCGGGTTCATCGACTCGATGATGGCGGGGCCGTTGACATCGTTGCGCAGGAGGTCGTGCATGGCCTTGATGCGCTCGGCGCGGTCCATGGCTTCGATGTCCAAGCGGGTGGGTGCTGCGGAGCGGTGGGCGGATTCGAAGGTGGGACGGGAGGCCGGGGCGGGTGCAGGCGCGGGCGCGGCAGGTGCGGGTGCAGGTTTTTCCTCGACATTGGGTCGGTTGATGATGCGGAGACCATCGTCGTTGACGGTGGGGCGTTGTTTGTCCTCATCCAGGTCTTCTTTGCCGTACAGAGGAATGACGTTACGCACGGGCTGCTTGACGGCATCCGTCTGCGGACGCACCTGCTCGATGGCTGGCTTGGTCAAGGTGTCTACGACATTCTGCGGTGCCTGTTGGGTGGTGTCTGCCTCAGGGGCGGAAGGGGCCGAAGGACGGGTGGTGATATAAGGTTCGTTGGTAGGGCCGGCAGGGGCTATGGGACGAACGTCCACGGGTTTCTCCTTGAGGACATGAACGGTGGGTGCAGGTTTCTCCTTCTGTTCGAAGCCGGTGGCGATGAGGGTAATCTTCACCTTCTCGCCCAACGCCTCGTCGAAGCCAGTACCCCAGATGACGTTGGTGTCGGCACTGCCCGTCTTCTCGCGGAGGTAGTCGGTCACCTCGCTCATCTCGTCCATGGTGATTTCATGTTCGGGACCGTAGGAGAAATAGAGGAGCACATTCTTGGCACCAGCGATGTCGTTGTCGTCAAGAAGCACGGACGTGGTGGCCTGTTCCATGGCCTGGCGGGCGCGGTTCTCACCTTCGCCCTCGCCGATGCCCATGAGGGCGGTGCCGCTGTTCTCCATGACGGTGTTCACATCGCGGAAGTCGATGTTGACGTATGCGTTGAGGGTGATAATTTCGGCAATGCCTTTGACGGCTGTCAGCAACACGTCGTTGGCCATGGAGAAGGCATCGGACATGACCAGATTGCCGTAGCCGCGAAGCTTCTCGTTGTTGATGACCAGGATGGAGTCGACATACTTACGCAGTTCTTCAACACCTTCGAGAGCCTGCTGGATGCGGCGGTTGCCTTCGAACTGGAAGGGGGTGGTGACCACAGCCACGACCAGGATGCGACCGGTCTCGTCCTCATCCTCATCCTCCAGCTGAATCTCCTTGGCGAAGCGCGCAATGACAGGGGCTGCGCCGGTGCCGGTGCCGCCGCCCATGCCGGCGGTGATGAATATCATTTTGGTATTATGCTCGAACAGCTCTTTGATTTCCGCCTCTTTCTCCTCAGCGGCCTTGCGGGCCTTTATCGGACGACCACCAGCCCCCATACCGTCGTGGCCTAAGACCAGTTTGTTGGGAACAGGGCTGCCATTGAGGGCCTTCATATCGGTGTTGCTGACGATGAAATCCACACCTGTGATACCCTTGCGGAACATGTGGTTGACAGCGTTGTTCCCGCCGCCACCCACACCGATGACCTTGATATAGGATGACTGATTCTTAGGCGAATCGAAAGCAAAAAGTTGCGAATTGTTATTGTCGTCCATAGGTGCTTATATATTTATATTATTAATAATCAAATTATTGTACAGAATGAAGAAAGTATAAATGTTTTGTAAAAGTACGATTTTATTCCCAAATACAGCTGGAGTTGACCAATTGTTTATTAACACGTTATGAACAATTTACTCGTCAAGGCCTTCCTCGGTGAAGATTTTGGTAAGCCAGGAGCCGATGGCATCGCCAAACCCTACGCGGTTGGAATCTTTGCTCTTCTCCTTTTTGAAGCGTTTTTTCTTCTCTGCGGTTTCGACCTCTTGGGCTTCCTCGATTTCCTTGTTGGCGACGGACTCTGAGGACTGCTCTTTCACCTTTTGTGCCTCGGATTTGGCTTCTTGTTCTTCAGTTTCAAGACCGTAGATGACAAGGCCGATGCCGGTGGCATACATGGGGTGGCTGAGGTCTTCGAAGGAGATACTGCTGGGCGTATCAAGATGCTCGTCGGGGGTGCCGATGCGAGCATCGATACCGATGATGAACTCGGTGAACTCCTTGATATTCTTCAGACGGGCGCCACCACCGGTGAGTACCACCCCGGCAATCAGCTGACGCTCGTAGCCGGAGAGTTGTATCTCGTAGCCCACCTGCTCCAAAAGGAGCTGCATGCGCGACTTGATGATGCCGGCAAGGGTGCGGACGCTGATTTCGCGTGGCTGCTGGTTGCGGATGCCGGGGATGGAGATGATGTCGTCCTGATTGACGCTGGTGGGGAGACAGGAGCCAAACTTGGTCTTGAGGCTCTCGGCCTGATGCTTGAGGATTTTGCAGTTCTCGCGGATGTCGTTGGTGATAACGTTACCAGCCAAGGGCAGCACGGAGGTGTGACGGATGATGCCTTCGTGAAAGATGGCAATGTCGGTGGTGCCGCCACCGATATCGACCAGTGCCACACCGGCATCCTTGTCGCCATCGTCAAGCACTGCAAAGGCCGAGGCGATAGGCTCAAGGACAACATCCTTGATGCGGAGGCCCGCGCCTTCGACAGCGTCGCGGATATTGTGCAGGTTGGTGGTGTTACCCGTGACGATATGGAAGTTGGCCATCAAGCATTTGCCAGCCACGCCCACGGGGCTGATGTCGGTTTCGAGTTTGTCGTTGTCGACGATGAAGCACTGGGGGAAGACGTGGATGATTTCCTCACCGGGGTCGAGCAGGATGTGGAACTGCTCGTCGATAAGGCGTTTCACGTCCGACTCCTCAATCTGGCGGTGGTCTTCGGGAATCATGACAGTGCCCTGGTTGGAGCGGCTTTTGATATGTTGGCCGGCAATACCCACATACACCTCCTCGACATCATACTTGGCCATCTCGGAAGCCTCGGCGACAGCATGGCGGATGGATTCGGAGGTGCTGCGTATGTTGCGCACAATGCCGCGTTCCACGCCTATCGAATCCGTCTTGCCGAAGCCGACGATACGTATTTTACCATTCTCAGCCCGTTCGCCAATAAAACAGGCTATCTTTGTTGTTCCGATGTCTAGACCTACAATGTACTTGTTCATGTTGCTATTCTTTTTGTTGATTAATTCTATTATTGATTGCTGTGCCATTATCGCCTGGTGCAGACCACCTGTCCTTTGTATTTGACGCTTATCTGGCTGTATTTATCCCACCCCACCTGCGGAAGGCCGCGGGTATAGAGGGCTACGAGGTTGTGGAGTTTGTCGTCCAAGTTCCCCGTGTCGCCTACCTGGACCACATGATTGCCAAGTTTGGGAGTGAGGAAGAGGTCGCCCTTGTTGTCACGGTAGATTTGGTCGAAAAGGGGCGAGAGGTCGGGATGCTGGTCGAGGTAGTTGGCCAAGACCCAGACGGACTTGAGCGCGTCCTTAGAACCCACGTTACCGCTGGCCACCATCACATCGCAGAAACCCACGTCGCTGTCGGGTACCCGTTGGCCTTGGTCGTCGAGATAGAACTCCTGCTTGTTGGTACAGATGCGCACGATAGGACGGCGTTGGGTGGCGAAGACCACCACGTCGCCACCGATAGAGATGCCAGCCTTGCAGTTATAGAGGAAGGGCGAAGTGACGGCAATGCGTTCCACAACTTTCAGGTCTACGTCGCGCACCATTTTGGAGGAGATGTCGGGTATACCGCTGCGGATGAGGTCGGAAATCTGCCGCCCCGTCACCAAGGTATCCGCACCGTTGTACTCGATGTCGGCACGTATGTCGCGCACCAGCGACTTGCGACGCCAGACGTTGGCAACCACCACCAATATGGCCAGCAGCACAACGATGACAATGGATATTATTTTGGTTTTCTTCTTCATAGACATTGTTCTTTTAGTACTGATTCCAGACGTGGCACCAGCCGGTCGATGTCGCCAGCCCCCAAGGTCACCACTATGTCGGGACAGAGGGCAGGGACCAATTCCAGCACTTGGTCGGGGGTGCAGAGATACTTGGACATGCTGTCAATCTTGCGTAGTACCATGGAGGAGGTGACGCCCAGGATGGGTTTCTCCCTTGCCGGGTAGATAGGCATCATGATAAGTTCGTCGAGAGTGGAGAGCACCTCGGCGAACTGGTCGGCGAAGTCGCGGGTGCGGGTGTAGAGGTGGGGTTGGAAGATACCGACAACCCGTTTTCCGGGATAGAGGAAGCGTATGCTCTCGAGGCAGGCGGCAATCTCCTGAGGGTGGTGGGCGTAGTCGTCGATATAGATTAGGTCGCGAGTTTTGATGCGGTAGTCGAAACGGCGGCGCACCCCTTTATAGGTCTTCAACCCAAAGCGGAGCTGATGCTCGTCAACACCCAAGGACATCACAGCGGCAGCGGCTGCCACAGCGTTCTCCACATTATAGAGACTGCTTTCAGGCAGTTCCAGGTCGTATATCACACCCTTGGGGGTACGGAGGTCGAAATAGAGGTTGCCATTGTAGTTGCGCACATTCCAAGGGTAATAGTCGGCCTCGATACCATGGGCAGTATAGTTGGCCAGCTGGGTGCCGTGGGGCACAAAGTCGGGGCGGTCGTGGTGGTGGTGCTCATGAGCCTCGGAGCTTTCACCGTCAGCTGTGGCATAGTCGTGTTCCTCCATCATGGAGATGCCCTGTTTGAGGATGAGGAAACCGTCGGGAGCAGTCTGACCGGCAAACTGCTTGAAGGCCTCGATGAGGTTCTCGTGAGTGCCATAGATGTCGAGGTGGTCGGAATCGGTGGCGGTAATCACGCTGCAGTAGGGATGCAGCTGGAGGAAGGAGCGGTCGTATTCGTCAGCCTCAACCACCACATACTCGCTGTCATTATTCACCACCATATTGGAGTCGAAATTCTTGGAGATGCCGCCGAGGAAGGCACTGCATCCCATCGGGGTGTGGCTGAGGATATGGGCTATGATACTGGAGGTGGAGGTCTTGCCATGGGTGCCTGCCACTGCTATACACTTCTTTCCGCGCGTCAGTTCGCCCAGCATTTGGGAACGCTTCTCCATAGTGGTGCCCTTCTGCTTGAAGTATTGGAACTCGGCAGTGTCGACAGGCACCGCCGGGGTGTAAATCACCAGGTCGACATCAGCGGGTATGAGTGACGGGTCGTCGGTATAATGCACCGGTATGCCCTCAGCCACCAACTGCTGGGTGAGGGGCGACTCGGTGCGGTCGTAACCGCTCACCTGGTCTCCCCGCTGCTTGAGAAAGCGGGCGATGGCACTCATGCCTATACCTCCGATACCTAGGAAATAGTAGTTCATAGTCAGTCCTTTCGAATTAGTTTGTCAATCTCGTCGACAATTTTGTCGGCTGCTTGTGGGACGGCGAGGGCGAGAATGGCCTTTCCCATAGCTTCGCCCCGCTGCGGGTTGCGAAGCAGCTCCAATGCCGCGGGGAGGCACTTGGTGCCACACTCCTTGTCGCTCACCATCAGGGCTGCTCCTTTACGGACTAGGGCCATGGCATTCTTGGTCTGATGGTCTTCGGCCACATTGGGCGAAGGCACCAGGACGACCGGCTTGCCTACGAGGCAGAGCTCGGATATGGCAATGGCGCCGGCACGAGAGATGACCACGTTGGCCGCCGCGTAGGCCAGATCCATACGGCCCACGAACTGATGCACCTTTATCCAAGGTGCCATCTGGGCCTGTTCGACGGCACGGAGAGCCTCTTCATACATCCAACGTCCTGTCTGCCAAATAATCTGGATGTTGTTATTCTTGAAGAAATCTATATTATCCAGCACCATGTGGTTGATGCTGCCTGCTCCAAGGCTGCCGCCCACCGACAGAATGACCGGCTTGGAGGGGTCGAGTTGGAAATGGGCGCAACCCTCTTCGCGAGTGGCCGTCATCTGTTCGATGTCGGCACGGACAGGGTTTCCGGTGAAGACTATCTTGTCGGCCGGGAAGAAACGGTCCATGCCGTCGTATGCCACACAGATGGTGGCGGCTGACTTGGCGAGGGTCTTGTTGGTGAGGCCGGCATAGGAGTTCTGCTCCTGAAGGAGGGTGGTGTAGCCCATCCGCGATGCCATTTTGAGGGTGGGCTCGCTGGCAAAACCTCCCACGCCCACTACGATGTCGGGGTCAAAATCGCGGAGGATGCCGCGCACCATGCACTGGCTGCGCAGCACCTTGTAGGGCAGTTGCAGATTCTTCACTATGTTTTCGAGCGTGAGCTTACGCTGCAAGCCAGCGATAGGGAGCCCTTTTATCTCATAGCCCGCTGCCGGCACTTTCTCCATCTCCATGCGGCCTTGGGCACCGACAAAAAGAATCTGGGCATCGGAATGACGCGCCTTGAGGGCATTGGCTATTGCCACTGCGGGGAAGATGTGGCCCCCGCTGCCACCGCCACTAATGATTGCTTTCATGTCTCTGAGTTGTTTTGGTTGTTACTATTGGTGTTGGTTGTCGGGTCAGAAACTTGCGCTTCGGCACTTTGCTGCTGCTGGAGCTTTCTTTCCTGACGCTTGTTGTCGGCTGCCACCGCCTGGATGATGCCGATACCACACCCCATGCAGACATAGGCTGTGCCGCCATAGCTGATGAAGGGGAGCGTCTGACCCGTGACCGGTAAGACACCCAACGCCACCGACATGTGGACGAGAGCCTGAAGGAAGATGATGGTGCCGATGCCAGCCACGCTGAGGCTGCCGAAAAGGCCACGGCAACGGCTTGCTATACGAATGCAGCGGAAATAGAACCAGGCATATAGTGCAAAAATGAAAAGACCCACCAGCGAACCCACTTCCTCAATGATAATGGCAAAGATGAAGTCGTTATAGGCCTGTGACATGAGTCGGCCATGGATAGTGGTACCAATGCCGTTGTGGAAGAAACCGCCACGGGCAACCGCCATACGCGCTATATTCTCCTGGCTCAGCTCGTCTGGGTCGGGGTGGAGCCAATTCTGAAGACGATGGCCCCAGGTGGGGGAACGAAAAAGCTTGATGTCGTCGCCGAAGAAATAGAGGAAAACAAAGAATAGCACACTCACACCCATGAGGATGAGGAACCATTTCCACCACAACTGCTTGCACACGCCCCCAAATAGCAGCACCAGATAGCACGAGAGAAAGATAAGGATGGCAGTGGAGAGGTTCTCCGGCATCACGAGCAGACAGATAAGTAACACCGGCACCAAGATGAGGTAGTATGTGGTGGGGTCGTCCAGCCGTTCGCGGTTCACCGCGATATTGCGGGCAGTGAACACCAGCAGGACTATCTTGGCCACCTCGGAGGGCTGGAAGCGTCCCACATATGGCACCTCCAACCACCGCTCGGTGTGGAAAATCAATACTAGAACCAACAGCAGCACAGACAAGACAAAGAGCCACTGCGATGCTTTGGCAAAGATACGGTAGTTGAAATGTGAAACCGCAATGATGACCACGTATGTGAAGAGCACCACCTCCAAATGCTTGAAGAATACCGCCATAGGGGTGGCATGATGCTCGGTGATGGCCGACAAGCCGATGGAGCTGTAAACCGCTATAAGCGATATACCGCTGAGGAGGAAGAAGATGACCCACAGCGCGGTATCGCCAGACAATATGTTGAGTTTGCGTTTCATTGGCTTCTTATTGTATTTTACAGTTCGTTCACCTCATGGCTGAAGATGCGACCGGCGCTCTCGTCGGAGAGACCGCGACGGGTGGCTGGGGAGAACAGCACCTTCACGTTCTCAAAGCCACTATAGCACGCCACATGCACCGCCTCGCCAATAGTCTCCACATCGCGGACAATGGGGACACAGCGGTCGAAGGCCTTATGCAGGTTTTGGTTGTTGTTGCCGACGCATATCAGCATACGGACTTTGCGCAGAACGGGGGTTTGCAGACGCTCATAGTCGGTCTCGTCATCGCCGCCAAAAGCTATCCAGACGATGCCGCCCTCCAATCGCTCCAACGCGTACCAAGTGGCATTCACACTGCGGGCTGCCGCATCGTTGATAAACTCCAGCCCATGGATGCGGGCCACAAACTCCATGCGGTAGCTCACTTCGTCCAAGCGGGTAAAGCAGGAGCGCAGCGCATTGTCGCGCATCTGGCGCAACTTGCTGGAATCGATGGCGGCCAACCCACCATACACACGGTCACGTCCTTGTTTTGCTAATATTTCGATGCTCATGTTGCTTAGTTAAGGATTAAAAATGATGCTCTTAGTTTCGATTATCTCAGTTTCAGTGTCACGATGCTCACGATGGCCAGCAGGATGCCGATGATGGCAAAACGCTGGACTATCTTGGGTTCTGGAATGCCCTTCTTTTGGTAATGATGGTGAATGGGGGTCATCAGGAATGGTCGGCACTCCACCGGCACCTGCTCCGACAAGGGAAGATGATGGCGACGCCTATAGAGCTTGCAGCCCCATGTCTGGCAGATGACCGAGAAGTCCTCAATCACATATATTCCGCACAGGATAGGCAGTATCAGCTCCTTGCGGATAAGCAGTGCAAAGACTGCAATGATGCCGCCCAAGGCCAGCGACCCCGTGTCGCCCATGAACACCTCCGCCGGGTAGGTATTGAACCACAGGAAGCCCAAGGTGGCACCCACGAAGGCGGTGATAAAGACTGTCAGCTCGCCAATATTGGTCAGATAGACTATGTTCAAATAGTTGGCCATGATGATGTTGCCCGAGAGCCATGCCAATATGGCCAAGGCACCACCGATAATGGAGGCGGTACTGGTGGCCAGGCCGTCGATGCCGTCGGTAAGATTGGAGGCGTTGGAAACCGCCGTAACCACAAAGATGGCAACCAGCACATACACCACCCACACCCAGTTCTGCGTCCAGTCACCCATCCAGCTGATAAGCCAGGCATAGTCAAACTCGTTGCCTTTGACAAAGGGAATGGTGGTCTTGGTGGAAGAGATGTCGGGATGGAATGACAGCAGCAGTCCCACACCCAGGCCCAGCATCACCTGCCCGAACACCTTGAAGCGTCCCGGCATACCTTTCTTATCCTTTTTGAACACCTTGATATAGTCGTCCACAAAGCCTATCAGCCCAAGCCACACCGTAGTCACCAGCATGGTAACCACATACACATTATCCAACTTGGCAAACAGCAACGTGGGTACGATGATGGCAGCCAGTATTAGCAAGCCGCCCATGGTGGGAGTCCCCTCCTTCTCTTTCTGACCTTCCAGACCCAGGTTGCGTACTGTCTCGCCTATCGACTTGCGACGGATGAAACGTATGAAAGGGCGTCCGCAAAAAAGCATGATGAGCAGCGACACGATGGCTGCCATCGACGCACGAAAGGAGATGTACTGGAACACGCCAGCACCAGGGAAATCGATAGTTTTGTCAAGCCAATCAAATAGGTAGTATAGCATCTTATTAATTCGTTAGTTCGTTAATTCGTTAGTCAAAAAGGATTCAAGCATTCAGGCATTTACACATTCAATAATAGTTTCTCCAGCTCCTCCACATCGTCAAAGTGATGTTTCACCCCCATGACATCTTGATACTTCTCATGGCCTTTGCCAGCCACCAGCACTATGTCGCCCTCTTTGGCCATCATCACCGCCGTGCGTATAGCGGAACGGCGGTCGGTGATGCGCAGCACCGTGCCCAGTTCCTCGGAGCTAAGACCAGCCTCCATATCGTCCAGTATCCGTTCGGGGTCCTCGGTACGGGGATTGTCGGATGTGAGGATAAGCCGGTCGCTCAGGCGGCAGGCTATCTGCGCCATCTCGGGGCGTTTGGTCTTGTCACGGTCGCCACCGCAGCCTACCACAGTAATCAGCGACTGGCTGGAGCGGCGGATGTCGTTGATGGTAGTCAGCACATTCTCCAACGCGTCGGGGGTGTGGGCATAATCCACGATGGCGAAGATGCCACGGCCCGACACATATTGGAAACGGCCCTCGGCGGCACTCAGGGTACTCAGCTGCCTCAACGCCTCATCCTCGTCGATGCCGCAGAGGACCGCGGCAGCGTAAATGGCAGTCAGGTTATATGCATTGAAGCGTCCCACGAGGCGGGTCCACACGCTCTTCCCATTAAGCTCGAGCTGAAGCCCCATGAACGTGTCCTCAATCACGCGACAGAAGAAGTCCGCCGACTGCTGAAGGCTGTAGGTTTTCACTTTGGCACGGGTATTCTGAACCATCACCATCCCATTGCGGTCGTCGCAGTTGGTCAGTGCGAAAGCCTCGGCCGGGAGACTGTCGAAGAACATCTTCTTAGCCGCTATGTAGTTGGCCATCGTCTTGTGGAAGTCCAGATGGTCATGTGTTATGTTGCTGAATATGCCACCTGCAAACGTGAGTCCCTCAATACGGTGTTGCACCACGGAGTGGCTGCTCACCTCCATAAAGGCATATTGGCAGCCAGCATCTACCATCTGTCGGAGAAGGGTATTCAGCTCCACCGCGTCGGGGGTGGTATGGGTCGACGGCACCTCACGGTCGTCAATCTTGTTGACGATAGTCGACAGCAAGCCCACATGGAAACCCATCTGACGGAACATCCTATGCAGCAAGGTTACCGTGGTGGTCTTGCCATTGGTGCCCGTAATGCCCACCAACTTCAGCTGGCGCGAGGGGTGACCAAAGAAATTGTCGGCCATTACCCCCAGGGCCACGTCGCTGTTCTCAACCACGACGTATGCCACATGGTCGTCCATCTGTTCGGGCAAATGTTCGCACACCACTGCCGCAGCCCCTTTTGCCACAGCATCTTTGATATACTTATGCCCGTCCACCTGGGTGCCCACTTGTGCTACAAAGCAGCACCCCGCTTTCACCTTGCGCGAGTCAAAACAGATTTCTGACACCTCCGGGTTCATGTTGCCCAGTCGCTGTATCTCCAGTCCCGCTATTATATCCGACAGTTTCATATCTCTTAATTAAGCATTTAATACTTATTAATCTTTACTGCTTACTTCAATTCCAACGTCACCGTCATCCCTTTCACCGCCTGGGTGCGAGCCTTCGGTGTCTGGCTCACCACCTTGCCCTGCCCGCTGAAACGGACCTTCAGGCCCATGCTGCGCAACAGCCGCATTGCATCGCGAGCCGTCATGCCCTTGCAGTCGGGCACCACTCCTTCGGGCAACCGGTAGTTCACATAACCGTCGCACTCCTCATCATAACGGATCCACCCCGTAGCCCGAGCAGTGTCGTTGACAGCAAACGGCAGACCCAACAGACGGTACACACCCTCCAGTTGCTTGCTGCTGCCTTTGGCAAGCACCGGACGCAACACGCGGGCCGAATCCTGCAGCCTGATGCTGCCCAATTCGTGGTCAAAGGCCACCACGCAGTCGGCAATCCGCTTGAACACTGGCGCGGCCACAACGGCACCTGCCCTACTGGTCTGCTCCACCAGCACCAGACAGGTGTAGCGCGGAGCATCCGCAGGGAAGAAACCCACGAACGAAGAATTCTTCACACTCCTGTCGCTCACCTTCTCGGTTGTACCCGTCTTACCAGCAATGCCGTACACCGTGTTGTATATCAGTTTGCCAGTGCCTTGTTCTACCACGCCCAGCAGCATTTCACGCATCTGCTTGGCCACCTCCTCGCTACAGATACTCTCGTTCAGCACCACCGGCTTCACCTCTCGGCGACGGCTGCCGACCAGTATCTCGCGACAGAAAAGCGGTTTCACCATCCTGCCGCCTCCGGCTATGGCGTTGTAGAACGTCACCAACTGCAACGGGGTCACCATAGTCGAATAGCCATAGCTCAAATTCAGAAAGTCGCGGTCCGAATTCAAAGGCACTATCCTGGTAGGAGTCTCTATCACATCCACATCGGGATTCATCAGCCCGAAGGGGAAAATAGCCTCCAACCCCTGCTTAAAGTCGCCACGACGGTCGCGGTAATACTCCCACGCCAGCTCGCACATACCTATATTCGACGAATTAGCCAGCACTCCCGCAAGATTGGAAGTGTCGTGCGCGTCGCCATGGTGGGTGATTTCGCCACTCTTACTGCTATACCTTTTCTTACCCCCTATCCGCACACGTTTGGACGTGTCCAAGGCAATACGCTTGTCGTTCAACATCGCCGTCATAGCCACAGTCTTGAAGGTGGAGCCGGGTTCGTAGTGGTCGCTGCAGGCCACATTGCTCCACAAGTTCTCCGACAGGCGGCCCGCCGTGTCGCGCGTAAGGTTGGCACAGGCCAGCACATAACCCGTCTTCACCTCCATCAGGATGGCGCAACCCCGTTTCCCACCATATTGGTTCATGGTGGCACGCAGCGCGCTCTCGGCAATGTCCTGATAACGGGTGTCGATGGTGGCGACAATGCTCTTGCCGTCCACACGGCGGCGCAGCAGGGTTGAGTCTTCCTCGTCCGTAGGCAGCCAGATGCCGCGGGTCAGGCGGCGGCAGCGGTAAAGGCCGTCCTGGCCTCTCAACACACTGTCGTAGTAACCTTCCAGTCCCGTGTAGCCCTCCTTGGCCTCAGTCCTATAATGCAGGCCTATCACATTCTCGCCCAGGTTACCATAAATATGAGCACGCACATAACTGCACACCCCCCCCTCGGCAGTCTTCTTCACCACACAGTTCTCCCAACCCTTCAGAGAGCGAATCTTAGCCCACTGCGAGTAAGGCACCCTGCGCTCCAGATAAAGACATCTGCTAGGCGACTTTTCATTGTACTCGTTTATCACACGGTTATAATAATACTGGACTGACTTATGGGGAAACTGTTCATGCAGTATCTCACACACCGTCATCAGGTTGGCCCTAAAGCTCGAATCGTCCGTCACGCAGCTTTCCATCACCACCTTCCCGTCCTTTTTCACCACGGCACCCTTGCTGTCCTTCTTTTCCCAACGACCCAAATCCAGGCACAGGTCTGCCACCGGCACCGACGTGGCGAGCACCTTGCCGTCCGACGAGAAGATGGTACCCCTCCGAGCTGTTTCCTCACGTTGAATCCACTCACGCTTTAAGGCCTTCTCGCGCCACATATCACCTTCCACCACCTGGGTCTTTATCAAAGCGCCTACCATGGCACCGCCACCCGCCACTACCAGCAGCAGATACAGCACCAACATTCGGGTAAACAGAGGCTTGTTATTTTCTTTCAAGACTGAAAAGGATTAAATACTAATAATTATATTATCAATTCGCTGTTCTTACTTCAAATCTCATACGGCGGTCCCGCAGTGATGCCCACGCCCGTGCTGTCTAACAACTCGGCAATGTGCGACAGCTTTATCGACTCCTGATAATGCTTCTGCAACTCGATACGGCATTCCCTCAAGTAGTTGATGCGTTCCTGCGCGACAATCTTTTCCTTGGTCAAATCCTCTACCTGATAGCGGTTATACACCAGCACCAGGGCATAAAAGCACCCCAGCAATATCACCGGTATCTGCTTCAGCACTGCCTTGCTCTGAAGCACGTCGCCACCCAATATACGCGGCAGCCATCTGACTTTCTTCTTATCTTTCGGTTGTTCCATTTACTTCTCAGGGCTTAGTTGTTACTTTTTTTCGGCCACACGCAGTTTGGCACTACGCGACCGGGGATTACGCTGCAACTCCTCCTCGCCAGCCGTCACCGCCTTACGGGTCACCAGCTTCAGCGGTACCAGTGGGTTGCCATAAAAATCCTTCTTCAGCTCGCCTTCGAAGTTGCCGGTCTTAAAGAAATTCTTCACCAGCCTGTCCTCCAACGAGTGATACGACATCACCACCAGCCGCCCACCGGGATTCAACAGCTCCACGGCCTGCTGCAACATCGCCTTCAGTGCCTCCAGCTCGCCGTTCACCTCAATGCGCAACGCCTGGAAGAGCATGGCAAGATACCTGTTTTCCATACCCCTGGGCAGATGACGGCTGACGGCCTCCCGCAAATCAAACGTGGTCTCAATTGCCTTCAAGGCGCGAGCCGCCACAATGGCTTTAGCCATCTGGTAGGCGTTGGGCAGCTCGCCGTAGAGGCGCAGCAGACGCGTCAGTTCCTCCACATCGGCACTATTGACAATATCCTTGGCCGTCAGCTCCTGTCGACGATCCATTCTCAAGTCCAACTCCCCTTCCAGCCGGGTCGAAAAGCCGCGCTCTGCCACATCAAACTGATGCGACGACACACCCAAATCGGCCAATATCCCATCCACACTGCGAACCCCATGCAGGCGCAGGAAGCTCTTCATGTAGCGGAAATTCTCATGCAGCAAAGTAAAACGGGGGTCGTCAATCGCATTGGCCTGCGCGTCGGCATCCTGGTCAAAAGCCAGCAGACGGCCACCGTCACCCAAATGCGAAAGGACAGCACGCGAGTGACCGCCCCCTCCAAAGGTGGCATCCACATACGTACCCTCAGTACGGATGTTCAGTCCCTCGACGCATTCATTCAGCATCACCGACAGATGGTAGTCCATGCAGTTCCCCCAGTCTTTTATCGACTATCGACGCAAAGTCGACAATCTCATTGTTCATCTTGTCATAGGCCGAACGTTCCCAGATTTCGATGCACTTGCCGGTGCTCTGCAGCACTATCTCCTTGGCATCCCCTATCACCGACTTCCGCTCTGGCGGCACCATCAGACGGTCGTTGCTGTCCATCTCCACGATGTTGGCACGCGTCATCTGCCGCATGATTTGGTTGTCTCGGATGCTGTAGGGGTTCAACTTCTTTTGAAGACTCTCTACCTCCTCTTGAAAACTGGAATACGTCCATAGCTCCAAGCACTCGGCAGTGAACCCTTGACGGATTACAAAACGGCAATCTTCCGTCTCCAACTGCCTTTTCAAAGCAATTGGGAACTTGAATCGACCGTTCGAATCAATCTTACAGTATTCTGTGCCAAGTATTAACGCCATTTATATATACTATTTTTCAGAGTGTAAAGATACGACTATTTTTCCAATAATTGCCATTTTCTCCCAAAAAAAGTTATTAACTACCATTTTTTGATAGTTTCTTATACGCAAAAAGCGAAAAAAGGTTTCATTTTTGAAGGAAAAAAGGCAACTATTCCACCGCCCAATGTTGAAAACTGCCCCTCCAATTCACCACCCTTTGTTAAAAAAGGGAGAAAAAAAACTAAAGCCGTCCCTGTTAAGGACGGCTCTCATGGGAGGAAAGGAAAAACTATTAACTATTAATAATAACTGGTTCCTGTTCCTGCATTTCTCTTTTCTTCACTCACTCCACTACCAGCCGCTTGGTGGCGATGCCCTGTAGGGTGTGGATGGCCAGGATGTAGGTACCGCGGGGCAGGGCGGCGACGTTCACCGTGGCGGTCATGCCGTCGGCGGGCTCCATCAGCAGCTGGCGGCCCGACAGGTCGTACACTACCACCGACCTCAGCTGGTAGGAGGAAAGCACGCTCACCATGTCGTGGGCGGGGTTGGGCATGATGCGGGTGTAGCGGTCCAGGTTGCCGATGCCCAGCGTGTGGGGGGTATCCATGGGTGTATCCATGGCAGGGTGTCGGGTGTCGTATCGGGCGGGGTGAACGTGGTGGTGAATTGCAGCGTGTCGCTCCAGGGGCTGTAGTTCGTGATGTCGCACAGCCCGCGCACCCGCACACTGTACGCCGTGCCGGGTGTCAGGCCCGTGAGCGTCACTGTCGGCACCGAGACGGTCAGCACCGAGTCGCTGCCGAGGCTGTCGTCCGCCGGGCGGTAGGCCACATCCCACTCGTGCTGCCGCGCGTCCGCGCTCCACATCAGCGTGGCCCACAGCGAGTCCACCTCCACCGTCTGCAAGCCCGTCACCGCCGCACAAGGAGTATTGAACAGCGTGTCCAATATCGGGAAGATGTTGATGGCCAAGGCTTCTTGCCGCTCCATCCGAGAGTACGGCAGCATCCATGACAGAGTGTCATACCGGCATCACCATACAGATTGATTAGGACCCATACAAACGCCTACGAAACTAATGCTGTATGCGGTGGGATAGTGTTCCCAACAGGCCAAGCTCTCAGATGTAGTCACGGACAATGCAACGCCATTATTGTTATGAGTGCCCGCAAGCATAAAGTTCTTGCCCGAAATCAAGATGCTCGAATCAAACAGTGTTTCATACAGTGGCACAGTGATAGGCCTTAGCGAGTCATCCATATGGTGCGGGAAGTACATATACCTGTGTGCGTCTTCCCACCGCCATGCCCCTTCGGCTTGGAGCTGTGGCAGCCCGCCTTCAATGGTGTACAACTGCACATATTCAGTTTCCCGGCCTGCCATTGTAGTGTCCACCACTTGTGACAAAGTATTTACATAAGGAGCAGGAATATGAATCAAATGCGGCACATCGGTAAAGATGGTGGGGCATACAGCCAGACCCCTCACCATAAGGTCATCATTACAGGCAAACTCTTGTCCCGTAATATGACGCCCACCCAACATTCCTATATCAGGATAAGCCTGATAAAATTCATAAAAATCAGACCATTGTCCATTTGGATAGAGCACATATTCCCTCAAATTCGTTATATATGTAGTAATATAAATCCAAATAGTAATTTACGTCACCACCAATCGCTCTTCCATATGGTGCAAGAAAGGCACGATAACTACCGCTAGTATGATAATTATGGTATAAATAGTCGCCACTCCCGACAGGTATCGTGTCCCCTATCGGCCGCTGTCCATTTGCATTCATGCTGCCCAGCAACATCACAGAAACCAGTATAATAAAAAACTTTTTCATCTTTAGTTCCTTTCTTTATTAATGACATATGGGCGCGGTGGCCTCACCAGACCCTCTATAGTTGAATAATTAATCCATTCTACCAAAACTATAATGTGCAGGAAACAAATAAAATACAGACCTTTTTCATAATATTAAGCATTAGAATTATAATGCAAATATACATCTTTTTTTAATAACATGCACTGATGTTTACTTTTTTAACACAAAAAAAAGAAGCCTCGGTAAGACAAAAATGCAATAATTGAAAAAAAAGTCGTACTTTTGCATTTTCAATTTCGCTAAATAAAATATAGTAACATAATAATAATAGCATGAAAAAAATCATCCTTTCCTTGACCCTGGCCCTGCTGGTCCTGGCCCCGGCCGCCAGCCGCGCCGACGAGGGCATGTGGCTCCTCTCACTCATTGGCAAGAACTATGCCGACATGCAGAAGGCCGGCTTCAAACTCTCGCCTGAAGACATCTATTCCATCAACCAAAACTGCATCAAGGATGCCATCGTAGGCCTCGGCAACGAAGGACGCCCCTTCTGGCATTTCTGCACCGGCGAGATTATCTCCAACAAAGGCCTCATCTCCACCAACCACCACTGCGGCTATGGCAAGCTGCAGGAACATTCCACCGTGGAGCACGACTACCTGCGCGACGGCTTCTGGGCCTACAACATGGCTCAGGAGCTCCCCAACCCCGGCCTCACCGCCTCCATCCTTGTCCGCATGGAGGATGTCACCGGCCGTGTGTTGGAATGCCTCAGCGACGACATGAGCGAGGCCGACCGTGCCAAAGCCATCCGCAATGTCAGCCAGCGCATCGCTCAGGAAGCCACTGCCGGCACCGACTATGACGCTACAGTCAAGCCCATGTTCAACGGCAACCAGTTCTTCCTCTTCGTCCACATCATCTACAAGGATGTCCGCCTCGTGGGCGCTCCTCCCTCGTCAATGGGTAAGTTCGGCGGCGACACCGACAACTGGTCATGGCCCCGCCACACCTGCGACTTCTCCATGTTCCGCATCTACACCGCCCCCGACGGCAAACCCGCTGCCTACGCCAAGGAGAACATCCCCCTCAAGCCCAAACACCACCTCCCCGTCAGCGCACGTGAACTGAAGGACAACGACTTTGCCATGGTCCTCGGCTTCCCCGGCACCACCGACCACTTCCTCACCTCCTACGGCCTGGAAGAGACCATGAACATCACCAACGACCTGCGCTACAAACTCCGCACCGTCAAAATCAACATCCTCCGCAAAATGATGAACGCCGACCAGGCCATCAAAATCAAATACGCCTCCAAGTATGCCAGCTGCTCCAACTACTGGAAATACAGCAACGAGCAGAACATCGCCCTCAAAAAGCTCAACACCATGAAGCTGAAGAAAGAGGTGGAACAGGAGTACTACGACTGGGCTCTCGACAAAGACCCCAAATACCGCAACGCCCTCAAACTCATCGAACAGAGCTATGCCGACCGCCGCGAGGTGCAGGCCGCCATCACCTATCTCGACGAGGGCCTGCTCGAAGGTCCCGAACTGCTCTACCAGTCCTTCCTCTTTGGCCGCAGCATCAAGGCCATGCTCGCCGAGACCAACCTCGACCAGCGTGACGCCATGCTCGAAGAGCTCCGCGCCGATGCCGCCAAATTCTACAAGGACTATGACAAAGAGGTCGAAAAAGCCGTCATGGCAGCCATGATGGAATACACCTACACCCACATCGACCTCAAATACGCCCCCGACTGCCTCAAAAATGCCGACCGCAAATACAAGGGCGACTTCACCGCACTGGTCAACCGCCTGTTTGCCCAAAGCATCTTCGCCGACGAAGAGACCCTCAACAAGTTCCTCAAGAACCCCAACCTCAAGACCTTGGAGCGCGACGAGATGTACAAATACGGCAGCGAAATCCTTGACAAATACCGCGAGCTCTACCAAGCCGTGCCGCAGAGCAGCCGCGACAACCTCACCCGCGGTCAGCGCGACTTCGTGGACGGCATCCTGCAAATCAATGCCGGCCGCAAACTCATGTCGCCCGATGCCAACAGCACCATCCGCCTCACCTATGGCAATGTCAAGGCCTACGACCCACGCGACGGCGTCACCTACCACTTCTACACCACCCTCGAAGGCGTCATGCAGAAGGAAGACCCCACCAGCACCGAGTTCATCGTCCCCCAGCGCCTGAAAGACCTCTACGCCGCCAAGGACTACAGCCCCTACGCCAACAGCCGTGGCGAGCTGCCCACCTGCTTCATCACCAACAACGACATCACCGGCGGCAACAGCGGCTCCCCCGTCCTTGACGCCTACGGCAACCTCATCGGCCTGGCCTTCGACGGCAACGGCGAAGCCATGAGCGGCGACATCGACTTCGAGGAAAACCTGCAACGATGCATCTGCCTCGACAGCCGCTACATGCTCTTTGTCATCGACAAATACGCCAACGCCCAGAACCTCATCGCCGAAATGGATATCGTAAGATAACCCAGCGGCTCCTCACAATACAAGCAACGGGTCCCAAAAGGGCCCGTTGTCTTTTTATCAACCGCGCCGCCTGCCGCTTGTCACTCTAATCAGACTTACGGTAATCACCCGTCACCCTCCTCTTGAGGCGGGTGACGCCCTTTTGCAGTCTCTTAGAGGTAAGCTCCGGATTCGTTCTAGGTGGCAGTATCCTATACCTAACCAGAAAATATCTTATAAGATTCGTAGAAGGAGCGGAGGCGGGGCGGGGTGCTGGTGGGTTGTGCGCCAAGGGAGGGCGTTAGTCGAACAGGAGCACGCCGCTGACGCACCAGTGACTGAAGCTGCCCGCCTGCGGCTCGCCCTGGGGGATGGCGATGGTGAGGGTGTGGCGGCCTGTGGGCGTGATGCCTTCGCGGCGGAAGTACTCTGATATGTTGAAATAGACGGGCTGGGTGGCGGTGCCGGGACACCAGCCGGAGCGGGAGTAGTCGCTGCTGGAAAGACCGTTCCAGAAGTTGCCGCTGACGGGGTTCCACTCGCGGTAGCGGCCGCAGTCGCTGCGCCAAGGGGTGTAGGTGAAAGCGGGACGGCCGTCGATGAGGATGGTGTGGGTCTTGGGGTTGAACTCATCGCCGCCACCCCAACCGCCGTGGCCGGTGGCGATATAGCGGAGGCGGACGTTTTGGTCATGGTCGCCTAGGACGAACGTGACGGTGAGGCTGTCGGTGGCAAACAGCTTGCCATAGTTCTGCCCGGCCATCTCCAGCACGTTGCAGGTGTTGAATAGCGACCTGGCGTGTCCGCCATGCCACCCCTCTTCGACATGATTGTCGCCCGGGTAGGACTTGATATCTACCGTGACGCGGTGGCCTCCGCGGTCGTAGTTGCCAATCCATACGCCAATCCACACCTCGCCCCGCAGTTGGGATGCCAGTTCGGTGACCTCCTGTTTGTAGTAGTTCTCATCGTTCCACTCCAGCCCGTCGAGCCGCAGACGGTCGTTGAAATGCCCGATGCCGAAGGAGGTGAAGAAGCGCATCAGCTCGATGGGCGGGAGGTAGAGGCCGTGTCCTTTTACGGGCTTGATGCCTTGGTAGCGTTCACCGTCGCGGCCTACGAAGGTGGGCAGCGAGTCGGGGTGCTGGTTGATGCCGTCGAAGAAGGAGGTGATGTTCCGAAAGGACTGAGGGGGGAGGATGAAGAGTGAGCCGGTGCGGTCGTAGGCGTCGCCGTTGCTCACTTGGTGCAGCTCCACAAAGGTCTGGTAGTGGCTGGGCAGGTTGGGCAGCTTGATGCGTTTGAGGGCGAGGGTGCCGCCGGCGAAGTGGAGCACGCTGTCGTAGGGCATGTCGTACATGTCGCCGTCGACATGGCTGTTCTCCATGCCCCAGCAGAGCTGCACGCTGTCGAAGACGCGGGTGGTGATGACCATCTTCTGCCGCTTGATGTTGCTGAGCTCGCGGGAGGTGACCTGCGGATAGCGGTCGCTTAGGTAGAATTTGGAGCTGTGCACCCGGTCGGTCTTTACCAACTGGAGCTGGCACTGTCCGTTGCGCCAGAAGCCGACCAGCAGTCCAGGGAAGCGGCCGTAGTAGGGCACCGGCGTGAGGTCGCGCGGCTCTTTGCCCCGAGTCCTGGTGCCGCTGTGCCAGATGGTGGTGAAGGGCTGCACGTAGAATTCCAGTTTGTTGCTGTTGATGGAGCAGGTGTAGCGGGTGAGGCCGTTCACCTGGTCGGTGTCGAATTTGATGTCTTTGCGGGAGAAGGGGGCTGTGGTGCGGTAGTGCTCGCGATGTTCGC
Organism: Bacteroidales bacterium; assembly: GCA_017441565.1. GTDB lineage: Bacteria > Bacteroidota > Bacteroidia > Bacteroidales > P3 > Colimorpha. The sequence continues at coordinate 27,541 of JAFRXG010000069.1, forward strand.
CTTCAAATATGGTGGTGAGGTAGGTGATGGAGTCTTCGACATCATCCACAAAGATGTCCTCCACCGAGTAGCCCTGGATGAAAGGGCCGTTGCTCCAGCCGCCCGGACGGTACTCGCCGGGCAGGTGGTCACCGTCGGTGACGAGGTAGGTGCTGCCGCCACAGATTTCTATCTGGGTGTAATGGGTGTCGATATGCTCGCCATAGTCATAGGAGGCATAGACGAAATGGTTGGCGTTCTTCGCCACTTTGAACGGCTTGGGCTGGGCGCACAGGGCCGTGGCGGCGGCCAGGAACAAGATAAAGGCAAGGTATCTCATAGCATGAGGGATATAGGGTTTAAAGGGACTAGGGGCGCTATAGGGTGTATGGTGGTTTATGATTCTTCAGTGCTGTCGTCGGGGAGGTCGATGACCTTGAAGCGCGACTGACGCTGGTGCCAGCGGTCGAGGGCCAGCTGCCGCATGTCGGCCACATCGTCGCGCTCGTCCATAATCTCCAGGCCGACGATGGTCTCGATGATGTCTTCGAGGGTGATGATGCCTTGGAAGCTGCCGTACTCGTCGATGACGCAGGCTATATGCTGCTTGTTGCGGAGCATGGAGTCCCAAATTTCTGACACGGGGAGCTTCTCGCCATACATGGCTATGTCGCGTTTGATTTCGCCGAGGGTCATGTTGAACTTGTCCTCGGTGAGCAGCTCGAGGGCCTCGCTGCGGAGGACGTAGCCTGTGATGTACTCGTCGGAGTCGCTATAGACGGGAATGCGGGAGAAGTGGGAGAAGGCCTTGTCGCGGTAGAACTCTTTGAGCGTCATACCTTCCTGAGCGATGGCAGCCACGGTGGTGGGGGTCATCACGTCCTCGGCCTTTACGTCGTCGAGCTTGATGACGTTCTGGATGATTTTGTTCTCGTCCTCGTCGATAACCTCCTCGTCCTCGGCCATATCGGCCATGGCGGCGACCTCCTCGCGGCTGACGGCGGCTTCCTCGTCGTCGGTGTCGGAGATGGTGTTGGAGAGTTTCTCCACCACCCACACGATGGGGAAGAGCAGCACAATGAGGAGCCGGAGGGTGTAGGCGGTGAAGCCCATGAGTTTTTTCCAGTGATGGGTGCCGATGGTCTTGGGGATGATTTCGGCGAAGACCAGTATGAGGATGGTGGTGATGGCAGAGACGAGGCCGAACCAATGGCTGCCGAAGAGCTCGGTGGCCTGTGCGCCCACACCAGCAGCACCGATGGTGTTGGCGATGGTGTTGAGCGAGAGAATGGCGGCGATGGGTCGGGCGTTGTCGGTCTTGTATCGTTTGAAACGGGTGGCAGGTTTGTATCCTTCATCTTCGCGCATGTTCACATACGACAGAGGGGTTGACATGAGGGCCGACTCCAATATCGAGCAGATGAACGATATGGACATTGCACCAAGGAGGAATATGAGTAAAAGGGTCATTTGTGGTTGTGTGAATGTTTTATTGTGTTACTGTGTGATTCTTTGACTATCAAATTAATGTATTTATTTCACGTCGATTTCGTCTATCATCAGCCAAGCGGGCTGACCGGCCGCCACATGCCACGAGGGGAGGGAGGCACAGGAATGCACCCGGATGCGCAGGTAGCGGGCACGAGGTTGGCGCCCACGGCGGTGGGAGGTAGCAGACGAGGGGTTGTCGGTCAGCAGGCGCATATTGACACGACGGCTTTGATGGTGGGTATCGGCTATGGGACGGACTGACGACAGGGGGGTCCAAGGACTGTAGCTGCGGCCATTGCGCGACCACTGCACCTCGACCGAGTCGGGCTGCAGCACCCAGTCGTCGGCGCTGTGGCAGAAGCCGACAGCTATCTGGCTGAGGGGGATGGTCTCGGAGAGCTCGATGTATAAGTCCACGCTGTCGCGTCCGGCAAAGCCAATCCAGCCTTCGCCATAGTTGCCGACGATGCCGAGACGTCCGTCGTGGAGTATGTCGGGGAAGCCCTTGCAATACTGGAAGCTGGGATGGTCGGCGGGCTGGGAGGCGTCGCCGTAAGTGGTGACGGCTATCTGTTTCACGCGGTTGAGCTGGAGGGTGGGCATGGGCTTCATGAGGCTGTCGGGCTCATCGAAGTAGCTGCCGCAATAGTGCCAAAGGTTCACGCTGTCGGCCTCTTCGGAAGGCACGACCACCAGGCTGAAGCGTTGGACGCTGTCGCCATCAATCCGATAGTGCCTGCTCACGCCGGGGCCGCAGGTGGCGGTGCCGAGACCGGCCTGACGGGCATCGACATTGACGATGTAGCAGTCGGCCTTGCTCAGCTGGTTGATGCGGCGGGCGGCGGTCATGACGTCGTCGTCGTATTGTCGGACGCTGAAGTTGAGCGGGTACTCGTCGGCCGTGCAGAAACTCAGTCGTTTGTCGTCGACCACAAAGGAGGTCCAGTAGGCGGAGCGGTTGCCACTTTCCTGCGGCACCACATGGAGCTCGCCACACATGTCGGCGGGCTTGGCGTTGTTGCGGCCTGTCCAGCGGGCCTCGCCGCGGTCGGGATAGGTCTCGTAATAGTTGCCCCACCACTGCACCTTATGGCAGCTGCTGTCGACAGCCAGCTGGATGCCCAGCTTGGGGAGGGTGCGGTAGTTGCCACGGGTATGGAGGGCATAGCTCAGCTGCATGCGCCCCTCGGCATCCATTTCCACGATTTCGCGCAGCGTGAGGGTGCGGCCGTCGGGGCTGGTGAGCTCGAGCAGGAGGTCCACCTCGGCCATGCGGTCGGGCTCACCGACGAAGGTGGCCGTGCAGCTGACGGGGGTGGCGGTGAGGCCGTCGAGACCGTCCCACGCCCTGGCACCGTATGGGTCCACCCTGTCGTTGAGGGTGGGCGGACGCCAGAAGTTCCACCGCAGGGGGCGTTGCAGCAGCTCCGAGCCGTGGTAGGTGTAGTGTGTGATATAGCCGGTGTTGGCATCTATCGTGAGCGAGAACAGCGAGGGCGACGATGTGATGGTAACGGTGTTGCTCTGCTTGTCATGATGGCAGCGGAACAGTTTGGGGTTGACGGAGGGCAGGGGGATGCTGTCGTCGGGCACCTCGATGTCGGTAATTTCAAACTCGTCGTGGCTGTTCTCGTGGAAGGTCCAGGAGGTGCCGTAATCGTAGGGGTCGTCGACCTCGTAACTGTCGCCCGTGAAGTTGAAGCGGACGAAGAAGCGTTCGCCCGGCAGGGGCTCTATGTCGGGGATGCGCAGATGCAGACGGCAGCTCTGCCCGGCGGGGAGGTGGGGGTGTACGGTGTCGGCGTAGATGGTGTCGCGCAGGGAGGAATAAATCTTGTAGTGGCCGATGAAGTCGTAGGCATCGCGGAAATTGAAGTCGTTGTGCAGCACATAGTACTGACTGCCCGAGGGGTCGGTATGCTGGGTGACGTTGAGATTCTGGTAGACCTGCTGCACCTCGTTGGCGTGGGCGTGGGGGCGGCGGTCACCCGACACAATGCCGTTGGCGCAGAAGGCGTCGTCGTCCTGCACTCCGGGGAGGGAGCCGAGGTCGCCGCCCACGGCATACCAGGCGGAGTCTTTCTCATAGTCAAACGTATACTGTATCTTCTGCCCGTTCATGGCGAAGCTCTGGTCGACCCAGTCCCAGATAAAGCCGCCTTGGAGCTGGGGGTACTTGTTGATGGTGTCCCAGTAGTTCTGCAGGCCGCCCATGCTGTTGCCCATGGCATGGCAATATTCCACCATGATGAAGGGGCGGCGGAGAGCGGTGTCGGCAGGGTTGTTGCGGTCGTAGCGCATGGGGGGCTTCTCGGTGCGCTCGAACTGGCTGTAGATGGCACGCCAGCCGCTGCAATAGTCGGAGAGATGGTCGACACTGGAGTACATCTCGCCCACGATGTCGGTGTTCCAGTCGGTCAGGGCGCGCTCATAGACGACCGGGCGGGTGTCGTCGACCGACTTGACAAAGCGGTAGGCATGTTCCATCGCCACGCCGTTGCCGCATTCGTTGCCCAACGACCAGGCGATGACCGAAGGGTAGTTGCGGTCGCGATGAACCATATTGGCCTCGCGGTAGATGATGGGCTTTGTCCATGCCTCTTTCTTGGCCAGGCTGTTGGCCCCATAGCCTTGGGCGTGCGACTCCACATTGGCTTCGTCCCATACATAGAGGCCGTAGCGGTCGCACAGCTCATACCAGTACTCGTCGTCGGGGTAGTGGCTGGTGCGCACGGCGTTGATGTTGAGATGTTTCATCAGCATGATGTCGAACTCCATCTCCTTGCGCGACACGTAATGACCGTTGAGGGGGCTGTGTTCGTGGCGGTTGACCCCCTTGATGGTCACGGGCACGCCGTTGACGCAGAGCTGGGGGGTGACGAGGAGGGTGTCGGCCGCCGCATATTCCACCTTCTTGATTGCCACGTTGCGGAAGCCCACCTTGCAGCCGAGGGTCTCGACGGTGGTGGTGCCCACATTGCGGAAACGGATGATAAGGGTGTAGAGGTAAGGCGTTTCGGCTGTCCACGGGGTGATGTGCGGGATGCGGCATTCCTCGTGGGAGAAGGAGGTGTACCACTCCTGGAAACCCATCTCACGGGTTCTGTGCAGGACGCTGTTTCCCTGGGCGTCAAAGAGTTCTATCTCCATCAGCATGGGGTGGGTGATGGGGGAAGAAAGGTCGATATTCAAATCGAGAAGCCCGTCTCCCTTCTTCTCGTCCAGGCCTGCAACAAGCTTATAGTCGGTGATATGCACATGGGGTTTGGAATAGAGGCACACGTCGCGCGTGATGCCGCTCATGCGCCACATGTCCTGACATTCGAGGTAGCTGCCGTCGCTGAAGCGGATTACCTTGACGACCAGGCGGTTTCTTCCGGGATGGACATATTTCGTTATCTCCCACTCGGCTGGGGTTTTGGAGTCCTCGGAATAGCCCACCTTCTTGCCGTTGATGTAGAGATACATGGCCGACTTGACGGCTCCGAACTTGATGAAGGTGCGGCGGGTGCGCCAGCTTTCAGGCACTTGGAAGTCGTAGACGTAACAGCCGGTGGGGTTGAAATCGGACGGGGCATAAGGCGGATTGGAGGGGAACTCGTTGCGCATGTTGGTGTAGACGGGTACGCCGAAGGGGTTGCCCTCCCTGTCGTTCTGGATTTCGATATTTCCCGGCACCCGTATGTCGCTCCAATGGGTCACATCGTACCCTACGGCGAAGAAATCCTTGGGACACGACTCAGGGTTTTCGGCCATGAATATCTTCCAAACGCCGTTAAGACTCCTGTAGTAAGGCGACTCGTAATACTTGAGGTCAGCAATGGCTTCCTCGTCGGCATAAGGAATCACATTCACGTGCGGAGGCACCTTGCCCACGCTGTACACGTTCACATCATTCCAATCCTCTTGTGCGAAAAGATTACCTGCCCCGCACAGCAATATGCAGAGTGGCAGTACTATAAATAAACATTCTATGCGTTTCATAGATTCTAATAAATATGCAAAGATAGCAAAAAAAAGTGAATTATTGCAAAGTCGGAAAAAAGTCGTATCTTTGCAAAATCTAAACTACTCAAATGATAGGGCTTGTAATACGCACAACAGGCAGCTGGTACAAGGTGCTGCCGAACGAGGGAGGGACGGTGGTGGACTGCCGTCTGCGAGGCAATTACCGTCTGCGAGGCAACAAGCAGACGAACCCTGTGGCAGTGGGCGACAAGGTGGATGTGACGCTACAAGAGGACGGCACAGGAGTCATCATGGAGGTCCACGACCGGCGCAACTATATTGTGCGCAAAGCGACCAAACTCAGCAAGCAGACCCACGTCATAGCAGCCAATATCGACAGCCTCTGCATTGTGGCCACACTGGGGTTTCCCCGCACCTCGACAGGCTTTATCGACCGTCTGCTGGTCACCGCCGAGGCTTACCACATCCCTGCCCGCATCATCTTCAACAAGACCGACCTTTATGGTGAGGAGGAAGATTTGTGGGGACTGCACAACGAGCTGAAAGACATCTATGAGAAAGCTGGTTATCCCGTTCATGCCGTCAGTGCCCTCAAGGGCGACGGCGTGGAGGAATTGCGCGAGGTGATTGCCGGACGCACCGTACTCTTCACCGGGCATTCGGGCGTAGGCAAGTCGGCCTTGCTCAACGCATTGATGCCGGGGCTGAACCTACGAGTGGGCGAAGTGAGTGAGTGGAGCCTGAAGGGCAAGCACACCACCACCTTTGCCGAGATATTCCCCATCGAACTCCCCTGCCCTACCCCTCAGCCAGAGCCACCGCAACTCACCTACCTCATTGACACCCCCGGCATCAAGGAGTTTGGCATGGTGGACTTTAAGCCGGAGGAACTGTCGCACTTTTTCCCCGAGATGCGGCGGGTGCTGCACGACTGCCATTTCGCCAACTGCACCCACCGCCACGAACCCCGCTGCGCCGTGAAAGAGGCCGTGGACGCAGGCACCATCAGCACCGAGCGCTACAATAACTACCTCGGCATCTTCGACCAAATAGAAAGCGGCAACGAAAGTCGCTGAAGAAGGAGCAATTTGTGATTGTGTGAATTCGTTATTGCGTTAGTCTCTTTTTGATTGTGTTAATTCGTTAGTCGCTGGCGCATCGAAAGGCCAACGCATTTACACATTAACACACTTACGTATTCCCTAAGGTCTTTCCCAAGTGACAGTTATGTTCGACCAGATGAGTGACTCTAGTTCATCCTGTGCTGATATCGGAAAAATCCTACGTTCATCATACAAGGAGATTTCTACCAATTGGATTGTATCTCTTAAAGACACTGTCATTGATGCATTTGCAGCAGCTCCTCCCATGTGGCAAACCATGGCGAAGTGGTCTGTTTGCCTCGACCAAGGGCGTTAACATTGGTGTAGTCTTTCGACTGGGTTGTGTCAAAGGTATAAACCAAATAATAGTCATGCCCCAAAGAGTTGAAGCCTTTCTTCTGCAAGGCCTCTCTTGACATGAATCGTGGCCCAACACCTTTTAGTTTGAACAAGGTGCCGTTTGTGCCGTTATGGAGCATCACATATTTGGCATTCAACGCCCTTGGAGGCAGCACAATGGAACCAGCATCCTCGCCTGTACGCAGATAGCACAATCCAAGTTCTTTCATTTTGGCTAACTTGTCTTTGGAAGCAAAGTTGACAAGCACCACGTCGTCTGGGTCTTGGTAATCCAGCCCACGTTGGGGTGCCACTTTCTTGTACAGGTAGTTCTGCATCCGTTTCCTAGTCAGCCACTCTTCTATCTGCAACCGCAGCATCTGCTCGCTGTCGCTAGGTCTTACGATAATGCTTTCCGACGGCCTCAATGGGAATGCCCCAATGCCGATTGCCTTGATGGATTTGTAATAATGTGAATGCTCGAATTCCTCTTTGGTGTAATTGCCGGGGAAGAGCACATAGCCACCAATCACCTCGCGTTTGGGTTTTTGGTTGTTTGGGTCGATATAATATATGGCATCGCGGTAGCGGTGCATCTGGTCTATAGCATCCGTGGGAGGCACGTCTAAGTCATCAATGCGGCCGTCATTGATGCGGTACTTCGCATCGAAAAGGAAAGTATATTGTATGCCATTCTGCCGTTTGGTAAGCCTTAGAACGATGTCCGGGCGTTGCTGTGTGGTGAATGTCATAGTTCCGCTAATGGCTGACTCTACCTTTTCGCCCCCCTCTCTTACGGGGGCGTTATACATGACTGTGGCCAACTCCACATTGTCATCGGTTCTCATGAAAGTCACCTCTGAATGGGTGCCCCAGCCAAGGTCGCGTACAAACTGGGGAGTCAGTTTGTTCCCTTTATAATGGGCGGTGGCTTTGTCTTTCAGGATATCGGCAATGATGTTCTTCACCTTAAGGAAGCACCATATCTCATACAGCGTGGCAATATCTTTTGTCTCCAGCCTATTCACCCCTTCCTCTAATTCATACCCACACATCAACTCTATCCATTTCTGGTATATGGTGCGGTAGTATGTCGACTTCTTCATCACAAGCGACTCCTGCGAGAAACCCTTGAATACCCCGATGGTACGGAAGAAAGGGTGGTTTACCAGCCTTTGCAGTTCCTCGTTCATTGTGTTCAGTTGCACCTCCAGCCTCTTTGATTTAGCAACGCTGTTTCGTATGTGTTGGCAAACGACAGTGAACCGCTGCAGGGTTTCCCGCATCACGAATTTCAGAAAACGGTTCTCCACAGTGTCGTTGGTGTGGCACAATTCGCGCGTACGGTAGCGATGGTGCGGGTCGTGCTTAAACTCCTGGTATTCGTTTTCCAACTCGTTGTCTATCCACCGCAGCCGATCAATGCGTTCATAGGCAATACGGTCTTGAAGTTTTCTCTTAGGGGAGTTGATAATCTGACGGCAGGCATGGGTGATGTCTGTAAAGCACGACTGAAATATCTGCCACCATATCAAGTCGGTCGAGTCGCCCTTCTGTGTGCGGAAGTTCAGGTAGGTCTCGCGCATGAATGCAAACGATAGCATACTGTATTCCTCCTCAATATCGCGGATAATCCACTTCATATCGGTGCGGTAGTCCATCTTGTAGCTCAGCACCTCGGTAGAGAAGCGCAAACTCTTTGACTTTCCCTCTTTGCGGTAATCCAAGCAGATATCGGTCTTGCCCACCTGGTTGCCAAACGACACAGCACCAAACAACAGGTTCTTGTCACTGCTCAACTGGTGGTCTTTCGTCACATTCGAAAAGCGTAACGACATACCGCTCACGTCGTCGCTCCCAGTTATCAATACTGGATACTGTGTATTTTCAAAAAATATCGCCTCTCTCGTCAGTTTTGTCTGGCTGTACTCCTGCCCGTTGAATCCAAAATGGGTGTCTGTCTGTGTGGTGGCGAACACTGCTGTCAACTTCTCATCACCTCGCTGCACACGGAGGTTTTCCACTGCTTTCCTTATGCGGTCAAGACACTTGTCGCACGAGAAGCGGAGGCGGACATCATCGTTCCATACCTCGAAATCGAATATGTTGCCGTCGGTCGACATCAGCCCCAATAGGAAACAAAGTGTTCACGTTCAAGGGTACGGCACATCGAGCCGATTTTCTGCTCCGTCCGTGTGTCATTGCCGATATGGTTGCGCACAATACCCCGCAGGCAGGTCAGCAGGTTAGGTCTTTGTTCCTCACCGGCGGTTGTGATATGGGCGGCGGCAATGCGCGGGTCGTCCTCATTTATACCCAACCGTTGGTCGTCTCCCTCTATGCGGGAGAGGATTTTCATCAGGGTGAAATCATCCAATGCCGAAGCCATCGAGAAATGCTTTCCGGCCAGCACCTTGTTTGCTGCCACATAAAGCATAGCCTCGTTCGAGGCACGATAACCCAGTTTGAAGGGCGTATCCTCCAACAGGGCGTTCACGTCCTTCAGATAAGCGATTACTTTCTCTCCGTCTATGTCGTCCTTCACCTCCGAGGCTTTCTGTGGACGGTTTACCAACAGCTCATTGTAGCCTGTCAGCAGCGGGAATTCCTCTGTCTCGCCCGACAGGAACTTGTCATAATCCACCTCATTCATCTCCACCGACATCGCTCGGTCTAAAACCTTACGCGAGAATGTGAAAGTTGTCTCGTCCATATTCACCGTGCCCATCACCATCAGGTTGGGGGGCAGCGTGAGGCCTTTCTCATAGAATTGTATGGCTAACGGACTCTTATCGATAGGGTCAGCTTCGCCAAACAGATGCTTGAGCATATTCTTGCCTACATCTTCTCCATGGTCATTTTTTCCAAAGTCCTTAAAAGGTTTGATAATGGGGTCTGTCACATAGTCACCGTTCTCATCGGTGGAGCGCGACTCGATGGCACTGAGGAACTCAGCGAAATACTCCTCCACAGGAGCAAGGTTCATCTCGTCCAAGCAGAGGAAATAAGGGGTGTCCTTATTCTGCCAGGCTTTTACAATGAACTCCACAAAGGGTGTGAACTCATACTTCTTAGAGATATTGGAATAGAATCCCACCACATCCATCGAATTGTGCCAATTAGGCTTCACCTGTATCAGCTCGAAATTCTCCGGTCTGTTGTCGCACCAGCGATCATTCTCATTGGCATAAGGCTGGGTAGTAGTTGCCTGTGCCAGTTTCCTCACAATACGGCTCTTCCCCGTCCCCGAAATCCCCGCCAGCAACATAAACGGCTTCGTCCGCAAGGCAGTGAGATAGGACATGTAATCACTATCAAGATGTAAATCCTTGTATGAAACTGCTGTTTTTGCTGGATGAATGGTCTCAACTATCCCTAGTACCATTTTCGCCATTTGGAGAATAGTAGACTCATACCCATATTCGTACTTGTCAATCTCGCTCTTCCCACTCAAAGACTCTCGTGCCTCACGCGGAACTGCATCTGGATTACCTTTTAAGTAATCAACAAATTCTACCAAGATTGCTTTAGGGATTGTTCTTAATCCGCTTGCACCTCTGCTTTCAGAGCGTACAACATAGCACAATCTATCTTCATCAACAATGGTTATTTGTCCATTGTCGGACATATCACCTTTATGTAATTTTATTTCAGTTTCCATGATTATACATTTTCCTGAAATTATGACAATAGAGCATTATTATTCCATTCACTTCCAAAGACATATCTTGAACCAACAGAATGCATGGCTTGATGAAATCCACCAAAGTCCGCAAACAAGTCTATGAATGTATCTTTCTTCTTTGCCATCACTGAACCATAATATCTTTAGAGAAATAATATAACAGGTCGGCTAAAATGCGGTAATTAACATTATTTCTATGTTGAGTTAAACACTTGACTATTTCGATACTTGTCTGGAATTTTATCCGTTCCTTTAATAGAATATAGTCTGCAATGCTGTCCACCATTATAGAATGTGTTAGTATCTCCACAATAGCATTATTGTAGATGGAAATATCTTCTTTGGTAAAATTCTCGATGAGAATGTCGTGTAAATACTTCCACTTTCGCACATCGTCAAGGCTTGTTGGCAGCATCCCAAAGCCAAATGCATTATTTAGTCGTTGTTTCTTAATGAAGTCTGCAGAGTTACACGACAACAGGAACAACCTTTTTCCTGAAAGAAGGTCTATGTTGTTTTTGTCGAAGAGAGTCAAATTGTCAACCGTGCTTGCATACAACTTGTCGCTAGTGCCGTGACCAAGGAAAAATATTGTATCTGCATCAGTAATTGCTTGGTAAATAATCTCCAATGGATCGTCTTCACTGTCGATATCATACCCCACAATAACGGGTGCAAGCATATTCTTGATATGCTCAACTAACGGTTTAAGGAAAGTGGTTGTCCCGTCTCGTTCTTGAATATATATGCAAACCGCCTTGTTCATTGGTTCACCTTTACAAGATATGCAATAGTCTGGGTTAACACCGCTTCTATCCATTCATCGGAACGAGCATCTGAATGATTATCTATCATGTCGGCAATCTCATTAAAGGTCATGCCTTTGAATTCTGGGAAACATGATTCGAACGTTAGTTCTCCGTGTGCCCGCATTAGTGTAGATAGTCGATGTTCGAGGGTGTCTCCTCCATTCTTTTTTAGATAATTGATTAAGGTATCTTTGTAATCTGTTCTATCAATGCAGTCAATTATATTCGCATTAACTAATTTGTTGATGCCTGTAACCATTTCCTCGATGGATGCTTTTTGATATTCTCGACCAACAACTGACTCAATGACTTTGTTCCAATTACCCGAGTAAATGAAGAAATTCAGTTTGTCGCGTATTTCGTGGACCATGTGGACAACATCCAAACCATTAAAAAATGGGCACTCAAGATCAAAATCGGTCAGAGCTATATCAATATGTTTATTTTTGATTTTTGACTCAATTTCTACCCTCAGTTTATTCACATCTAGTTCCTCCGAGTCATCTTTTTTGAACTCTGCCGCACTCGTTCGGATTGGAATGAATTCCATATCAAAATCGTTAATGGCTTTTGACATTATTCCTTTTATTACCGCGCTCTGTGGTTTGTCATCGACTACCAATATACACTTGTTTTGTTTCATTTTTTATTCAAATGTTAAACGGAATGTTGCACCTGTCTTAAAATGCAAACCATTCCCAAGAAAAACAATATCACCATTTAAATACTCCCTCATCCGTTCCCTTATTGTACTTAACCCAATGCCAGATCCACCTCTACGGTTGGTGACACCTTCTTCAAAAATGTTTTCGGGTGTAAACATGTTTAAATCCACACCTACACCATTATCAGTAAAATCTACAATGTATGTGCGGCTTCTTTTTGTAAAATCTAATCGTAGTTCTGTTGCACCAGCCTTTTCAGAATTACTCTTAAGATTATCTAATACTATAGACAAATCCAAAATGGATATTTTCTTTTCTAAAGGTTCTGTCAAATTAGAATGATATTGTACATTAAATGAGTTTTTAAAATTGTCCAGATACTCCTTGATAAATGTTTGGATATCCACTAACCCGGTTTGCGTCAATAATGTTAAATCAGCCTTTGTTATCAACTTTGACAATTTGTTGATCTTAGTAATATGATATTCAAACTCATCTAATGACGCTCTTAAATCGTTGCTCTGATTGTTGGCCAATTGGCTTTTTGCTGTAGAAATAATCCCAATTGCGTCGTCGGAGGAAATCTTTATAACATGCAAAAGTTCTTGAGTCTCTTTTGTTGTATTCCTTGTGGCCGACAGATACTTGTTTTTCTGTATCTGCACATCTCGTTCTCGTTCTGCTTGTTCTTTTGCAATACGCTCAGCCTCAGCTTTGCGTTCTGCAACTTCTTTCGCTTTACGTTCTGCCTCAGCCTTGCGTTCTGCCTCGGCTTTTGCCTTGCGTTCCGCTTCTGCGATGCGTTCCGCTTCTTCCTTTTGGCGGCGCAACTCATCCATGTGCTTCTCAAACTCTGCAATCCTGTCTTGCAGGTAGGGGTCGTTGGTTTTTTCTGCCAACTTACGGACGTCATCAATCATCTGAGCCTGAATTACCTCTGTATCGGTTGGGTCAGCTACTATGTTGGCCAAATCCTCATTGTATTGCAGCACTTTTATGGACTTGTCGTTAACCAACGACTTTATGAGTTGCAGGAAGTCGACCTTGCTACCGATATTTGAATATAGATGCTTTGCGGAATCCGAATCCTTGTCACCTTCCAATTGTTTTCGTGCATCCAGTGCGTGACCTTGACTGACGAAATATTCCTTTCTCAAGAAGCCTTCGCCCCACAATACACCGGCTACATATCTCTCCAACCGACGATGGATTAATGTGAAATAATCCATCAATTGTTGGGATGCTTCTGTTTCGATCAAGCCACCGTCACGACTGGAAACCTCTTTGATTAATTCGGGATTGTCCGTTTCGATATCAACCCGTCCAAATAAGTCACGGGTGCCGAGGAATCGATTGTATCCTTGCTGTTGGCGTTGATTTAATCCCCAACTGTCATCGTTCCAATTGCCATACGGCAAAATCCGGAAGCCATTTCTAAAAAGGAAAACATTGCCATAACTGACCGGCTGAACTCCCATCATTGAAGTAAATGAATACTTGGCAGCACGATTCAAGAAAAAAAGACTTATGGAAGCGGAATCTAATTGGGAGAAATCGATATTGGGCTCTTCTATTTCATACATCAAGATGCCTCTGTCTTTTAGAACCGTGTGAATGGTTCCGCCTTGAATATAGCTCTCTATCTGGGTGGTTTTTAGTTTCAAGATATCAGCGATGGAATTCTCAATCACGCCATTCACCTTATTGTATTTCTCGGCCATGGAGTCATCATTTCTCATTTTTGGAGCAATGATTTCAATCTGGAAGTCGTCATCTGTTCCAGAGAAAGGATTAATCATCTTTTCCAGAGACTTTCGAAGCCGTTTGATGTCATCTCGACTCCAAGGAGTATGTAATCCAGTAAACTCCAATATCGTTCCAGTCGTATATCCCAATGGAAATTGTGGTTTCGTGTCCAATGTCTCATGAGGAATATTTACTGTGTCAAACTCGGTCTTCCTATTTTTTTCAAACACACTCCAATCCACGTGAAGCACCTCGGTTTTAGACTCCTCACTGCGTGTGGTAAGGGTTAGATTTTGAGCCAGACGGTCGCACGACATACGACCGATGCCTTTGGCACCTGCATAATGACGTTTGAATTTGCTTCGATAAGATTTGTCTTCTGTTCCATCGCTCTTGGCAGAATAGGCGACAAATAGCCATTTATTGATTAAATCGTCTTTTGTCATGCCCTTGCCATTATCCGCAATGCACAGATAATCTTTATCAAATGTGATTTCCACTTTGGTGGCGTGGGCATCGTATGAGTTTTTGACCAACTCCAATATAGCGATGTCGGGACTTGTTATTAAATCCCGACCCAGAATGTTTTTCAGTTCTACACTAACACGGAATTGTAGGTTATCTTTCATTCTGCAACATCTCCTTTAATACGATTCCCGCCTGTTCTGCAAACAACGGGGGTATAGCGTTTCCCACTTGAGAGTAGCGTGGCACCTCAAGTTTGCGCATCTTGCCACCAGTAGTGTATTTTGCTCTTATCTCATACCAATCGGGGAACGACTGGATGCGAGCACACTCTCGGACTGTCATAATGCGGGGCTCTGAATAATGCAGGTAGTCATCTGGCAGTCCGGTAATGGTTGGCGAAACAGTACTGGGGTCTAATACTGTGATTCCGCGTTGCTTGATGCCCCAAGCCTCGCGGGATTTGCCATCAATACGCTTGCCTCTGGGTTGATATTCGGATAGGAGGCGTTGGAATAATGCAGTCTTTTCAGATGTGTGGTGGGCAAAGCTATGACTGTCGGGAATAGTATGCGTCTTGGGATAATCCCCACGCATCACCTTTGCATAAGTGCTTATTCTCCCTTTGCCATAGATTCCCGAATTGAATCCTTTCCGGTCTGGCGTAGGTAGCTCTCCGTTACTGCGTAGCAAATCGGATATGGATTCACTCAGAGTGGCGGTAGACTTCAACCCTTTGCTTTTCAAGAAAGTGTCACGGTGGTTCAATAGCAGTTGTTCAAAGTTGTCGGGAGACCCAAACCCTTCTTGAATTCCCACAAGGATGAAGCGTTTGCGACGCTGTGGAACTCCATACTTGGAGAAGTCAAAAACATGCGGCTTGACGTTATACCCCAATCCTTGTAGTCCTCGAATCACCTTGTGTGAATAAGGCTCTGCATCGCGAGTGTTCTTTTTGTCGAAAGCATAGGTAAAACCCTTCACGTTCTCAAAAAGGAGCATACGGGGACGCACCAAATCGATGAACTTGATGTAAGAGAAAACCAACTGGTTGCGCACATCGTCTTCGACTCGTTTCCCTGCCATAGAAAACCCTTGACAAGGAGGTCCGCCAGCCACCAAATCCACCTTGCCACGTATGGCTCTCAGTTGGTCTTGGTATTTCTCAAGCACCTCGTTAATGTCGTGATTGGTTTGAGGAAGCCAGTCAGGCCAATCGAAATGTTTCTTATTATCGACAAGGTTATGCTTTAGCGTCTCAAAAGGGAAAGCATTTTTCTCAATGGCGAAAAGCCCCTGCCATCCAGCAAGGTACAAGCCCAGAGATAGTCCTCCGCAGCCTGCAAACAGATCTATACACGTTGGTTTCGCCATTTTTACCTTATTTTATAAGGTAAAACGTCTTTCCTTTTATTTTATTGTGGGATACCAGAAAAGTTACTAACAATAAAAATGACAAGTCCCCATTTGTAAATCCGAAATGGAAAAAAAATGGTTCATCTTCATAACCCTGTGTATACAATACGGAAAAGATTATTATTTTTGCAAGACAAAAGATAAAATATGGAAGCCACGAAAGAATTGTTGAAAATGCTGTTACCCGAAGACTTACGTGACAGCTTTGAGATTGTGGATGTCAAGAAAGTGAGCAACACAATCACCATCACATTGGAGGAACGCGACCGAATCATGCATCCAGAGGCCGGGCATGAGTATGAGAAGAACGGCTTTTACGAGGCCAAGCGTGTAGAGGACTATCCGATACGAAGCAGCAAGGTGGTGCTGCTGGTGAAGCGTCGGCGATGGATAGACCGCACGACAGGGCGGAGCGTGTGCAACGAGTACGACACGGTGGCACACGGGACGAGGATGTCCAAGGAGCTGGCACTTTTTTTTCAAGGACTACCTGGATAGCC
>JAFRXG010000070.1:0-6055 GCA_017441565.1 Bacteroidales bacterium
CGACAGGGCACCGATGCGTCTGTTCCATATCCAGGACAAAAAAAACAAGTTTGGTGTGGCGTTCGGGGTAGAGGAGGAAAACGGATTTCATAGCGGCATCAGGCTGTTTAAATTCCAACATGCCTGGGAATATTACAGCAGCCTATACTATCGGGCAGGCACGAACACGGAGATAAAAGAAATAGGGAATCATTACAAGACGGATACCCTGTATGTCCTGTCAAAGGATAACGCAAACCCTAATGGTCTGATAACCGTACCCTCAATGGGTATAGGTGCGTATCCTGTCACCGTTTTGAAGCACTATGCATACACTTTCAATTCTCTGACGCAGAAATTTGCCGGGAGCCACATAGACATTTCGGGTCATGACAATTCCTCTACGTTTCATCTGTTTGACCAAAATATCTACAGCCTCTCGTCACCCTCATGTTTCCAAATATATACCCGCGAATATGAACCCCTTTCCAAGGGCCGGGCCGAAGGGCATCGCGTTGTCTGGGATTACTCGGAAGAAAGAAAGTTCGACTGGACGACGGCGGAAATAAACAAAATACAGATAGAAAAAACTACTGTTTGTGAAAAATGCGACTAAAAATACAAATACCATGAAAAAGATTGTTTTAATTATCGTCATGTCTGTGATGCAGACCGTAGCAGGGATTGCCCAGATACCGTATCCCTCAACCGACACGCTGCCCTGCGACGAACGGCAGAGGAACTATTTCTACAGCGAGTGGTATGATACCGTAGACTTTTATCTGCGCCCTGACTGCTACAGCTACTCTTCTGCTGATTTTCCAAATGATTTCTGTCGTCTTGAGCAGGTTTCTGAGGATTTGCCAGGATATATCAGCTGTTTTCAGCAGTATGCCCCACGGCGACTCCGAATCAAGGGGCTTTGGGCGATGGTCAGGCAATATGGCCCTCCATCTAATGCCAGAGTTAAAGACAGCACAAGGCTGCCCGAATACCTCTACCTCGGTTTTCGTGAAAAAGAATGGCCTTATCCAAGCCATTCCACGTATAACTTCTTGGAGTTTGTGGATTCGGTCCGATGGGACACGGCGCAGCCCAAGATGATGTGTGTGAGGCAGACGGCGGATGAGCGGAAGCGCAATTTTTACTGCCATGTGTATGAGGCACTGTTCGACACGGTGTACACCATCTCGGGCGAGTTTTGGATAGGGGGGTCTAACTACAGCAACAAAAGTGATGGTGATGTTGTTACTAATACATTTGATCATTGGCCAACCTTCTATGTGGCACATTCCCCCTTTCCGGCTCTATTTGGAGAGCACGTACCGAATCTGCCGTACTATATGAATTGTGAATGTCGTATCCGTGATGGTCTGTGGGATACTGAGATAGGACATCCGAATTATTATTATGGACCCTTCGGGGTTATCCTTGACGAGCCGCAGTACCTTGTGAAACTAACCTCGTCCGACGCCGCGCGGGGGATAGCCAAGCATACGGCATACTATCCCGCGGGGTCGCGCCAGACCATTACCGCCGTTGCCAGCCCCTGCTACCGCTTCAGCCATTGGAGCGACGGGGACACCGCCAACCCGCGCACCATACATGTGACGCAGGACACGTCGTTCACCGCCTATTTCGACACGGTGTCGAATATATATGAGGTGGCGGCGCGAAGCAACGACCTCGAGATGGGGCGCGCGGTGCTGCGAGAGTGGCCGATATGTGACTCCACACCAAGAAACACCGACCCTAGCAACCCCACTTTTACTCAGGATTCACTCTTTTTCCCGGAATATAGGGTTATCGGGACCGACACAGCCTATTGCGAAGGGGATTCGGCAATATTCTGGGCGAGGCCCAAGTTTGGGAGCTATTTCTGGTATTGGAACGACAGCGTGAGGGAGAACCCGCGCACCATACTGGTGACGCAGGACACGGTGCTGACGGCCATCTTCAAGCGTGAGGTGCCGCCAGAGTATGTGCGTCCGTGCCCCCGAGTCGGCAAGCCCCTGGCGGTGTTGCTGGACACAGGCCGGGTGATGCTGACGTGGGGGTGGGGCAGGAACGTCCGGCACCAAGACTGGGAGCTGGCATGGGGCCTGGCGGGGACGCCGCCCGACTCGTGCGAGATAATACCATGCAGCGGCTTTGATTGGGTGTTGGACGGCCTTGACTCAGGAGTGCGATATGTGGCATACGTGCGTGGGCGGTGCCTGACCAACTCGGAACAGTACTACTACAGCGACTGGTCGGACAGCGTGGAGATCTACTTCCCCGACGTCAACCGGTACACGGTGACGGTGGCGGTGGACTATCAGGAGCGCGGACGAGTGTATGGCGGAGGGGAGTATGACGAGGGCTCGGTGGCGATGCTGACTGCCAACGCGTGGAACCCTTATAGCTTCTCGCAGTGGGACGACGGCGACACGGCGAACCCGCGGTATGTGGTGGTGACGCAGGACACCTCGTTCACCGCCCAGTTCGTGGAGCCGGAGCCGCCAGAAGGTGTTGCGACGGCTGACGGTGCGGGCATCACCTTCAGGCTGCTCCCCAACCCGGCATCAGGCAGCGTGTTTTGTGTTTTTGACGGAGAGTCGTTCGAGGGCGGAGTGCTTGCGATGACGGATGCCGCGGGTCGCGAGCTGGTGCGTCATGAGCTGGCACCCCTCACCACCAGCCTCCGCCTCGACCTCTCAGCCCTGTCCGCCGGCTCCTACTTCGTCACCCTCGCCACCCCCCAGGGCTCCAGCACCCAGAAACTCATACTGGAGTAATTGAGATTTGAGAATTGAGGATGTGCGGCCGCACATCCTCAATTCCTGCGGGGGCATGTGGCGGCCACAACCCCGGCAAGGAGGAAGGCAAAAAGCCGCTGTTCTTGTCAAAAAGCAGTAAAAAGAGTTAAAATATAGTTAAAGTCGTCTCAGAAGTGATAATTTTCGGCATTTTTGGTGCCTTTATATATAGGAGGGCCTCTCTATGAAACTGACAAAAAAAGAAAGCCCCGCACGAGCAAGTGTGTGCCGTCGTGACGGGGCGGAAAAGTGAGGGCACCACGGCAGGAAGGAAGCCTGTTTCGACCCTTTCATAAAAAAGTAGTATATTTGCAAATTGACAAACCCAATAAATATATAAATACAAACCTAATAAATATATAAATATGAAACGATTAGTTTTATTTTTTTTGTTCTAATTTCTGTTTGTGGGACATCATTTTCGCAGATACCCTCTATTGGTATTACGGTAAGTGCCACGAATGAGTATCCCGCACTGAAGGGTAACCAGGTGGTAACGCGCGTGTATCAGGATGACCAGACCATAACCCATTACCGCCATGCGGAGAACGAGTATGTGCATAGCTTCGTCATCCATAAAAGCGGGCTGTATGGGTATACGAAGCGGATGCAGTTCAACTTGAACGCGGGCGTGGGACCGGACGAGGCATACCGCAAGCTGACGGTGAACGACATGCGCATCGAGGGCGACAGCTGCTACTTCTGCGGGAAACTGACGCTCATCGGCCCGGTGATGTACGATGCGCTCGGCAATCCTGTATGGCCGGAGAGCGATGTAGGCATAGTGGGCTTCTTCTCCATACCCGACCTCATTGCTGGCAGTGTGACGCTGAAGCACAAATGCTATTATGAGACATCCGAATTCACGCGCCTAACGACTTGGTCCTACAAGATTAGTGCTAATCGTATTCTGATGGTGGCAGCCATAGGGGAACTTCACCTCGAACCTTATCCCTGCGTTTTGGAAATAAGGAAGTTGAATAGTAGCACAGAGACAGAGTCTTTGAAATATACGACTAGCTCTGGCGAGGTGTTTTCGGACATACTGTATAATTCGGGAAGGCTTGTCTTGGCATCGTACCATAGGTGCAATGGCGACGAGGGGGACTACCAGTATGAACCGAACCATTGGAAGTTCACCCTCCATTGCGCGACACGTTATGGCTACTGCTGGGATTATGGGCATGAGACGG
The DNA here is from genome assembly GCA_017441565.1 of Bacteroidales bacterium. Taxonomy (GTDB): domain Bacteria; phylum Bacteroidota; class Bacteroidia; order Bacteroidales; family P3; genus Colimorpha. The sequence continues at coordinate 3,971 of JAFRXG010000070.1, forward strand.
CTGCGGAGTATGACACCTACGGCCTGACGACCAGCCATGGGAGCACGGGATGGCACAGGAGTGATGTGCGGTTGCGGCTGTGCAGGCTGAAAGACGGCAGGACGTGTATGGCTTACGTGGCACAAGATGACAATACTCATCCAAACATCCTTCTTTTCTCCATGCTAGACCCGTTTGTGTTAGATACGGTCATGTTTGTATTTAGTGGCATAGGCAATTCGGAGGTGCATGATATGACCGGCCCGTTGACAGGGGAGAACACAGTGGCGGCACTCGTCTCTTCTGAGGAGATGGATCAGGGACGGCTGCTGTTTCCGAGGATAAGTACCACGGTGACTCAGATACCGTTTATAAATGCGTCCGATTATATGAAGCGTTCGGTTGACAGATGGGATTCGTATACCGCCATCATGGGCGGATACAATACAAGCTCTAATGTGATTTCTGGTATTCGTCAGAACAAAGCCTATCTTTACCCGTCATATCCCCCGATTAGTTGCACGTTGAGTGGTTACACTCCTTGTGAGCACATTGGAAGGCTGGATGCGGAAAAGGGGGATTATGATTGGAGCGAAAAATTTAAAAATAAATATATCATATGGGAGACAAAAGACTGCACTGTCACTTCGGAAAATTGTGATAATATCTGTATAAAAACAAACCTGGTTCCGTAAAATATACCGTCATGAAAAAGCAATTGTTATTTCTAGTCGTCCTGCTGACCGCAGTCCATACCGTTTTGGCGCAGGATACCATAGTCGGGCGCAGCCCGGACTACTACTATATGGACTGGTATGATGAATGTGAAAGGTTTTACTTGCCCTATGGTGCCCATATAGACAGAGTCTGTCTAATAGAGATGGGCAGTTATGATCAAGTATCTTATGTTGGCAGGTACCAACACACGAACCGGCCTCTTTTGGTAAAAGGCTTGTCCGCCATGGTGTCGATTGACTATGAGAGTTACTGCAACAGTCGTATTTCTGGTCTGGCGATGGGGGAGGATAAGTTGCCAGAGTATATGTACCTTTATCAGCACGACACCGTGAAGGACACACTGATACTGCTGGACTCGTTGCGGTGGGACACGGTTGCGCCAAAGATTATGATGCTGCCCCGAAACAGCGACACATCGGCGGGGTACCTGTACTGCTGGTCCTACGAGGTAAAGTTTAAAGAGTCAATGGTCATCAATGGTTCGTTCTTTATCGCAGGGTCTGGCTACAGCAACCAGTTCAGGTGGTCGAATCCACTTGGGTTTTATCATAAGCCGACCATGTATGTCGGCATAGGGCTGGCGTGGGGACCGTGCGGCATTTCACCCATTGAGCCCAATGTATGTACCAAGTTTCAGAGTGACGGGCCGTGGCTTTGTATCGAAAACAATGGCTATGGGCCGTTCCACCTCATCATCGAGACTGACAGCAGTATACTGGAGGTGGCGTCATCGGACGATACGATGGGGACGGTGACGGGTGGCGGCATCTACTACGACTCCACCACTGTCTACATCCGTGCGGTGCCCTACGAGGGCTATCGGTTCACCCACTGGAACGACGGTGATGTGACGAACCCGCGGGCGGTGTACCTGACGCAGGACACCCTGTTCACAGCCTACTTCCAGCAGCGGAAGGTCTGCCAGGTGGATGCGGTGAGCAACGACGAGGCACGTGGCAGCGTGTACGGTAGTGGGCGGTATTACGAGGACGACATCGCGACGCTGACTGCCCACGCATGGGGCTCGTACCAGTTCGTCAGATGGACCGACGGCGACACCTCCAACCCGCGCCATGTCATCGTGACACAAGACACCCTGTTTAAAGCTTTCTTCAGCAACCCGCAGGGCATAGCACAGTCCACAGGGGAGCCCCTCTTCCGCCTGCTGCCCAACCCGGCATCCGGCATGGTGCAGTGCGAGACCGTGGGCGACCCCTTCCCCGGCGGCTCCCTCACCCTCACCGACGCCGCAGGCCGCGAGTTGATGCGCCACGAGCTGGCACCCCTCACCGCCAGCCTCCGCCTCGACCTCTCCGCCCTGCCCGCCGGCACCTACTTCGTCACCCTCGCCACCCAGCAGGGCTCCAG
>JAFRXG010000071.1:0-71253 GCA_017441565.1 Bacteroidales bacterium
TCATAAAGGGGTCGCCGCAGACGTTTAGGCCCACATGCTTCATGCAGGTCATGGCACGCTTTCCGGCGTATGCCACGCCGATAGAGGCCTCGAGGGCGGTCTTCTCATTGGCGCACCAGTTGGCGCGTATGCCCTTCTGGGCTGCTTCTTTGGACTTAATCACATATTCGGTAATCTGCGTGGAGGGGGTGCCAGGATAGCTGTTGATGGCACTTCCGCCAGCATCGATAAAGGCTTTAGCAATTGCCTCGACGCCTAAAAGGAGTAACTTCGACATATCCAATATTTTAATTATTAATATATTACTTTGTTGATTTTGCAAAGATAGGGAAAATAATTGATATAGACAAATTTATTTTCCGCATACATAGTCAAGCCATTGTACCAAAGCGTTTAAGACAACGCCGTCGGGCGACTGCCCCAAGGCGGCGTACTCTTCGGGCGAGCCTGTCTCGCACACCTGTCCCAGATGGTTCACATCCTTCAACTGCACGATGCTGCATTTCACCCTGTTTTTCTTGCACACCCGTTCTATTGCCCGCAGGTTCTCGTCGGCCGGCACCTGGCAGTCCTTCTCGCCGCCTATTGCCAAGAGCGGACATCGCATTTTGGCGATATAGTCGGCAGGATTCAATGTCAGGAAGGTCGTCAGCCACGGTGTTGCCATCGATACAGCCCAGCCATAGCATTCCGTATTCGTCAGTCCACACTGCTGCTTCTGCTCCTTGGTGAGTCCGGTGGCATGCTGTTTGAACAGCGGACGGAACGCCATGTTCAACGTCTTGACAGTGTCCATCCCTTCCCCCAGAAACAGCGTGTCGCATACTGCAAACAAATCTCTCATACATGCCAGCCGCCTTTCGATAAGACTGTCTGCAACACCCCGCAGGCGGAATAGTGCCTCGTTTTGTTGAAGCAGTATTGTCTTGCCGTCGTCACCTGCTCCGCCCAGCATCGCCACCCCGGCCACCTCGGCACGTCGTGCCGCCACAATGGCAGCCACCGTGGCACCCTCGCTGTGTCCGAAGAGGAATATACGCTGAGGGTCGAAAAGCTCTGGTTTCATCAATAGGTAATCCAACTGGAACTCCACATCCTGTGCAAAGTCGAGCGTGGTGGCATGGACCATATCGCCCGTCGATTCCCCAACACCCCGGTCGTCGCACCGCAGCACAGCATAGCCCCGAGCCGACAGGTATTCGGCAATCACCTTGAAGGGCTTGTGTCCCATCAGTTCTTCGTCTCGGTTTTGGACACCCGAACCGGTGATGAGAATGACGGCAGGCACCAGGTCCTCCACTCCGTAGGGCAAGGTTAATGTTCCTGCAATCCGCATCGTGTCTTGCGTCGTCACATCCACGATATTGAACGAAAAGCCCTGCTCGGTAAAATTTTGAGCCTGCAGCCCGCCCACTGCCAGCAGTGCCAATGCGATAATCCACTGCCTTATCTCCATCGCACCGACTCGATTAGGTGGTCCATATCCTCACGCAGATAGGTCAGCACGGGCGAGAGGGAGTCGTTGTTGGGTGTGCAGTCGATGTACAGGGCACCGCGTAGGAAATGGCTGACGCTGTCGGTGAGCCAAAACTGGTAGGTGCTGGCCACATTCTGCCCCTTGAGCAGATAGGTGGTGCCGTAGAGCCTGTGGGGCTGGTCCATGAAACGGTTTTCATCCACCCCCGACGAATAGGAGAAATGCCCTTCGACAAACTGGTAGGAGGTGTCGACCTGGGCACGCAAATCTCCTACCCCCCTAATGCTTTTATACGTCATAAACACATAGCCCTTATACTTGGGATAGCGGACGGTGAACCATTGTTCGCCACGCTCCGACTTCTTCCACTCAATCTGGGACAGGTCGGAACGCTCGAAGGTGAAGGGCAGCACAGCGGTGTCGCACAACGTATAGGCATGGGGCGGCAGGTCGATACGCAGGTAGGCCTTAGGCTTGGGGGTCTCGTCGTTACGGCCGCCACAGGCTGCCAGCAGTGCGGCCATCATGCCCAGCCCTAGAAATGTAATCAATTTATTGTACATAACTGTCATAACATGTTTCAGATTGTCGAATTAACGAAGAATAAAATGCTGCTTATGCAGTTTGGGGTTATACATGAGGATTCCCATGTCGAAGAGGTCGATGCTCACATTGTACTTGGCATTGTCCTTTTGCGCGGTCCACCGCAGCTCGCGGGCGCAGCAGCGGTGGGGACGAAACACCACCTTGACCGTCTCAATCTCGTCGCCCTCCAAAACTGCCTCGTCGGCATCAAGGCATATCAGCCGCAGATGGTAATGATCCTGTAGCTTGTACACCAGCTCCAGATACCGTCTGGCACATCGACCCCGCTGCGGCAGAGCAGCTGCCCACTCGTGGGGGAGCTGCCCGACAAAGGCCGTCACATCGGCATCCTTGGCACGTGCAAAAAGCACCTTGCGGTACATCTCGAACACAAAGGGCGAGTGTACACGATACTGCGTCTGTGCCTTAATCCAATACTCTAAGCGGTTCATAATTGCCTGCAAAGATACGCACTTTTTTCCTAATATCGAAAAAACTCTTCTTGTTGCACCACGAAAAGCAGGTGCGAAAGGTAGAAAAAATGTAAGCTTTATTTCATTATATGGTATAAAAAATGTAATTTTGCAGTCAGAATATGGCAGAAAAAATGTATTGATTCGATATGAAAAGATTGTTATATAATAAGTTGTGTGAATGGAAGGGAAAAGAGCATCGCAAGCCACTTATTCTGAATGGGGCGCGACAAGTGGGAAAAACATGGTTGCTGAAGACGTTTGGAGAGAATGAATACGTCAAAATGGCTTACATCAGCTGTGAGCGTGTGAAGAATCTCGATGCCCTTTTTTCTGATTTCGACACTAATCGCATTGTGCGGGCATTGTCGGCCATGTGCAAGGTGGATATCACTCCCAATGATACACTGATTATCATTGATGAGGCGCAAGAATACCCTCGCGCACTTACGGCATTGAAATATTTTTGCGAAGACGCTCCCGAATATCACGTCGCTGTAGCTGGTTCGTTACTTGGTCTGACGCTTCACCGTGGTGTCTCGTTTCCTGTGGGCAAGGTCGACATCCTCCAGCTCTATCCTATGACCTTCTTGGAGTTTGTGACCGCCGTTCATGGGGAGCAGATGGCGGAAGTACTCCAAAGTAAAGACTGGGGCATGATAAATGCCCTACACAGCCAGTTTGTCGAATTGCTCAGGCAGTATTACTATGTAGGAGGTATGCCGGGTGCCGTGTCTGCATATATTGGCGGTGCGGGACCTGTGGCAGTGAGAGAGATACACCAACAGATACTACAAGGCTATACCGACGACTTCTCCAAACATGCTGAGAACCGTGAGGCGCCACGCATCAAACTCATCTGGGACGGCATTCCTCGCTGTCTGGCGAAAGAAAACAAGAAGTTCCAATATAGCGACATCAAACCCGGCGGACGCGCATCGCAGTTCGAGGTGGCTTTGCAATGGCTGATAGACACGGGGCTGGTCTATAGAGTCAACCGAATCACCTCTCCCGTAATGCCGCTGCGCTTCTATGAGGAAGCCAACATATACAAACTTTTCACCCTTGATGTAGGGCTGCTCGGTGCCAAGATGCAGGTGTCTGCCGATAATGTCTTGATTGGCGACAATATCTTCTCCGAGTACAAAGGTGCCTTTACTGAGCTGTTTGTCTATACCCAGATGGTTCCTCAAGGAATACCTCTTTGTTATTTTAACAGTAACGACTCAAAGATAGAGGTGGATTTTGTTGTTCAAGACGGTGGCAGAATCATTCCTGTTGAAGTCAAGGCAGAAGAAAATGTCCGTTCAAAGTCGTTGCGCACTTTTGTCGAAAAGTACCCCAATCTCAAAGGTTTGCGATTCTCCATGAAACCATACGTAGACCAAGGGTGGATGAAGAATGTGCCGCTGTACGTCTGCGGGGAGGTGTTTCGCACTTGAAAAAAAGGAAGTCCCCGCCGTGGTGGCAGGGACTTCCTTTTGCTAGAGTCACAGGTGACAGGGCTGCCTGTAACAGGATATGACAATCTAACTTTGCCTAACAATTATTGTACGTCTCTGACCAAGCGGACAGATGTATTCGGAAATCCACCATATCCTTTTCTAGGACATTCGGTAATACACACATTACCACCAGAAATAAAGAGTGCATACGAGTATTGTTCTCCCCAATCATTAACATCAGCAGCAGTCGTTGTCCAACAGTGTCCCTGACTCCATGACCCATCTGCTAAAATTAGAACAGCACCTGCAGCTTCCATCTGTGCCCATTGTGCATAGCTATAGCTGTTTACTCTAAATTCACCCTCAAGCCCTAGTCCTTCGTTAAAACTAAGACCTTCGGGAAGGTTAAATCTATCAGGCAGGATTACTAATCCACAAGGTTCCCATCCGTCAACTGCAGCAACACCCCATTTAATCGAATGCCCTGTCCGTTGGTTGAGCAGGTAGTCCCATTCTTCTGCTGACAATGTGCGCCACAGCCCCGGTTGGTTACCACCGTTGAAAATGGCGTTGTACACACCCCAGTCGGCATACGCGTATGATCCTGTCAAATTGTTACTGGCATTCCCTCCTGGCATGAAATCTTGTGATTCGCTATCATCCCATACACCCTGATAAGGCAAATAGAAGTTCGCGCCACTATTCCAACCACTCGTCCCCCAAGCAAACTCACCTATCCACTTCGAGGAATAGGCATCGCCATGATTACTGTTCCACCCTTCACCAAACATCCACGTGCCTTCGACTGTACCGCCCGTGGCGACTGCGTGAGTGCCAAAACCAGTGTACATGAGATTTCCCTGCGAGAAGCGCACCTTCCGAGTTGGGCTAACCGAGAACTCTCCACTCAGCAATCCCGCATTGGGTTCGAATTGTAGGTTGTCGTTGTTCAACGTAATGGTGAAGATACCGTTACGCTCGATGGTGAAGCTATGTCCAGCAGTGATTGTCTTGGTACATACGCTGCCGTCGCTAGCATAGATTCTGATGGTGAAACCTTCACCGTAGGTTGCGGGAGGCAGGGCAATGTAGAAATCCTTTGCCTGAGTAGAGATGTTTTGGGGTGTAGCGATAGAAAGCAACAATTGGTTGCTACCATTGGTGTAATGGCTCAATATGGGATTGCCGTTATTGTAGTCGATGCGGTACGACCCCCAAAAAATAATGTCAGAATTATAAACTGCCAGTTCTATACCCGTGACACTCTTGCCGCTGGCTTGGAGCCGCAGCCGCAACGCGCCACACAGGTTCTTGAACACCAGTTCACTATTGCTGGACTTTGCCATCATTGGGAAAGTTTCCAACCGCCCATCCTGGCTAGTCTGTACTGGAGGCAGAAATATTATCGCCTGCCGTTGCGCCCAACTTGCGGGGTAAACGGCGGTGTAGTTGGGGTCGCCAGGGTCTTCGCCGTCGGTGAAGGTGAACGTGGTGACATACGTCCCCATATTGGTGGTGGTGTAGATACCCTTCCCGGCATCACCCCAGACGGCAATCTGGTCACCGTTGGTCCAGCGCAGCACGTTGCCGTCCAGCATCACCTTGCCGTTCTCGTCGTTGCAGTTCTCCATCGTGGCGGTGAACTCCGTGATGGTTATTTTGTCCTTCTGGCACGACACCGTCGCAACCGAGACAATCGTGGCCAAAGCCACTCCCAAAAGTGTAATCTTCTTCATAGGACTTGCAGTTTAATTAAGTGAATAATGTGTTGTCGCCAGAGCCTGTCTCAGTAACTGCCTCGCCAGTTGATTCTCCAATGATGGGGCTGGGTTCACTTCCGGCAAAGCCCTTTTCGACGCGGGCCTCAATCAGTTCTACCATAGGAGTGTCGTACTCCCGTTTGCGGTTCAAATTCTCTTTCATTGTTTTGTTAGAGTTTTGTCGCTGGTGGATACCTGCACCAGAATAAGTTTGTTGGTCAAGGGGCATAAAAAAAGAAGCGCGGGTATCTAAACTCATCGTTTATCCCGCTACCGAGGCTCTAGCATGCCCACTTACCGAGGATAAACAATGCCGAGCCCACGCTGTGACTATATACACGAGAATGCATATATATCACACCAATAGGCGCCGACTTTGTCTTATCACGCGGTAAGTCTGAATTTGCTAGATTCGGTAGCCGCAGATAAAACGCCGTTTCAGCGTCTTTTTTGTTATGTCCTGTCGCCCACCCGCTTACCCGCCAAAGGGTTCGGGTGTTTGACGCTGCAAAGATACAACTTTTCTCTAACATATACGCTTTTTTTTGTTGAGGTTTACGAAAAAGTCGTATCTTTGCAAGCGGAAAACCCATAGGCATAGAACCTCTATAATACTCATAAACACATGGATAACAATATAAAGATAAAGATTGACGAAATAGTTGCCGAGATAGCGAAAATCAATGATTTGCACCAGCGCATCGACATATTGAACTATATGGAACAGCAGTCGTCCTATATGCTGTGGCTGCTGGAGGACGAACTGCATATCGACAACGACTCGCAGAACGTATAAGAACGTGTTAATGTGTAAACGTGCTAATTCGTGAATCATTGAATATGCGACAGCTATTCCTCATTCCATTCCTGTTGCTGTTGGCAGGCTGCACGGGGGGCTATTCCTTCACGGGCACCTCTATCCCACCCGAGGCAAAGACCATCTCCATCAAGCAGTTCCCCAACTATGCCTCCACGGTGAATCCCCAGTTGAGTCAGAACCTCTACGACGAACTGCAGCGCATGTTCTCCTCGCAGACCAGCCTCAACGTCATTAGCAGCGACGGCGACCTGCAGATTTCGGGCGAAATCACCGACTACAGCACCCGCGCCTCATCCATCGGCAGCGACGACAACGTGGCCACCAACCGCCTCACCATCACCATCAAGGTCAGCTTTACCAACCGCTTTGACCCAAAAACCGACTTCGACCAGAGTTTCTCGCGATTCAAAGATTACAGCGCCGAGCGCGACTTCTCGTCAGTGGAGCAGGGGTTGGTAAGCGAGATTGTCACCGAACTATGCGAAGACATTTTCAACAAGTCCGTCGTCAACTGGTAGCACATGCCGACACGGCCATCGGCTGGCTTTTGGCCGTAGTGGCGACAGGCGTGTACCTGCTGACCCTCGAACCCTCCACCAGCTTTTGGGACTGTGGCGAATTCATTGCCGTGTCGTATTATCTGCAGGTGGGCCACGCTCCCGGAGCCCCCTTCTACCAACTGCTGGCGCACCTCTTCACTCTTCTGGCAGGGGACAACCCCCTGGCTGTTGCCCCTCTCAGCAATGCTCTCTCGGCTGTTGCAGGCGGGCTGGCCGTCATGTTCCTCTACTGGTGCATACGACTGTTACAAGACATCAAAGAAACGGTTAAAAAGGACAAGAGTAAGAATGGGGCTGCCCCCGACCAGCAATCCGCAACACACAAGTCTCAATTCATTAAGATTTTTGCCGCCCTCATCGGCAGCCTCTGCTACCTCTTCTGCGACACCGCATGGTCGTCGGCTGTGGAGAGCGAGGTCTACAGCCTCGCCATGCTCATTGCCTCCGCCACACTTTGGGCCATGCTTCGTTGGTATCATTGTCTCGACAGCGAGCAGGCTCAACGGTGGTTGATGCTCATCGCCCTGCTTCTGGGCCTGGGCACATGCACCCACCTGCTCACCCTCCTCACCACCCCCGCCCTGCTGCTGCTCTTTATTTTCAAAGATAAGGAGTACAAACTAAAAGAACTACAGAAAGAAGCATCCCACCTTCTTGCACTTGGCTCTTTCCTTTTCGTATTCTTCCTCATCGGCCTGTCACCCTATCTCATCGTCCCCATCCGTTCCTCCGCTGGCACCCCCATCAACGAAGGAAACCCCTCGACGGCCGAAAGATTCAAGGACTACCTCACCCGTGAGCAGTACGAGAAAGCCCCCTTATACCCACGCATGTGGCGCCAACATGAAAACGACGCAATGTATGCGGCCACATGGAGCGGTGGCGACAACACCTTGGTGGGCAACATGCGGTACTACTTCTCCTACCAGCTCACCTACATGTACCTCCGCTACCTCATGTGGAACTTCTCAGGCCGCTACAACGACCGCCAAGGCTACGGCTCACCGCAGAACGGGCAGTTCATCACCGGCATCCCGCCCCTCGACCGCATGCTGGTATCCACCGCCAAGCCCCTGCCTAAGAGTCTGCCCACCAAGGGACACAACGTCTACTACCTCCTACCGCTGCTGCTCGGCATCCTAGGCATCCTCGCCACCATGAAACGCCGTCGCATCTTCTGGACAGTGCTGACCCTTTTCCTCATGGGCGGCATTGTGCTCAACTTCTACCTCAACCACCCCTGCTACGAACCTCGCGAACGCGACTACGCCTACATCCTCAGCTTCTTCGCCTTCTGCATCTTCATCGCCTTCGGTGCCGAATGGCTCCTCTCTGGAAACAAGAAGTTTGAGCTAAAAACAAAGAAGTTGTGGAGCCGCATCTCACTTTATGGTACCTACCTCATACTTCTTGCCGTACCCCTCCTCATGGCGTGCCAGAATTGGGACGACCACGACCGCAGCCACCGCTTTATCCCCCATGACAGCGGGGCAAACATACTGAACTCGTGCGACAGCAACCAGCAAGGTTGTGTGCTCTTCTGCTATGGCGACAACGACACCTTCCCTCTCTGGTATCTGCAGACCGTTGAGAAAGAGCGCCTCGACATACGTGTAGAAAACATCGGACTGATGGGTGCCGCCAAATTCGCCGCACTACTGGACGAAAGCATCACCCTTGGCCGCCCCGTCTATTTCACCCACTACGCCTACAACCAATACAGCCATCTTTTCGCTGGCAGGCTCCAGCTCGAAGGGAACGCCTACCGCCTCACCTACGCCCCCTGCGACAGCGTAAACGTGGAGGCCGCCTACCGCCACATGACCACCCTCATGGGGTGGCAAAACATCGAAGGCGTGTACATCGACGAACGCTGCTGCAAATTCCTCGAGCAATACTGGCAGGATGTCGTGCTGCTAGCCGAGAACCTCTGCGACAAAGACCTCGCAACAAAAGCCGACACGGTACTGAACAAAACCCTCTCCGAGATTCCGCTCACTGCTATCCAAAACCCGCAACTCATTTATCGTATAAGCCAAGCCTTCGTGGCCGCTGGATGCACAAGGCAGGCAGAGGATGTCACCCGCCACCTCAGGCACATCCTCAACGAACAACTCAACTACTACCACTCCATGCCGCCCCAACGCCAAGCCGTCATGCCCTACACCATACAGCCCCGCGAGAACCTGGCTGCCACACTGGCCATTCAGCAGCCAACCCCCTCGTCATAAAGACTCCCGCATATAGAAAGGCTCGCGGTTAGTGCGAAGAGAAACGACTGCACCCGGTAGCCCCATTAGAAAAAACATACTGACTTCTATTAATCACCCTGAAAAGGCATAAACACATAAAGCCCAACGGCAACGCCTTGGGTAAAAAATAATGCCCGGTAAGTAGGCCAAAAATAATAGAACCCACCTTATGTGGATTTTTTTTTGTATCTTTGCAGATTAATTCGAATGAGGAGAAATGGCCAACCAATATAGCAATCGCAGTGGTATAGTGAAAGTTATCTTTCTCGCTATCGGAGTGCTTTTTGTGCTCCGACTCTCTATGCTACAGCTGTTCGACAAAGAATATAAGGAAAAGGCCAAGAATCAGTCGCTCCGCAATATCACCCAATATCCCGCCCGCGGCCTGATGTACGACCGCAACGGCGAGCTGCTGGTCTACAACGAAGCCGTCTACGACCTCATGGTCATCCCTCGCATGGTCAAAGATTTGGACACCAACTATTTCTGCCACTCTGTGGGCATCAGCCGTGAGGAGTTCGACAAAGCCATGGAAAAAGCCTACAAATACTCCCCCTACTCCGCCTCCATCTTCATGAAGCAGATATCCAAGGAGGACTTCGGACGGTGGGAAAACCTACTATATAGATTCAAGGGCTTCTATGTCTCCAAGAGGACGCTGCGCTTGTACGGCAAGCCCATTGCGGCCCATGTGCTGGGCTATGTGGGCGAGGTCAACGAAAAAGATTTGGAGCAAGACACCTACTACAAGCGGGGTGACTATATAGGCAAAAGCGGCCTCGAAGCCTCCTACGAAAACGAGCTGCGCGGCATCAAAGGTAAGAAGATAATGCATGTGGACGTCCACAACCGTGAGATAGGCTCCTACATGCACGGACAACTGGACACCCTGCCCATGGAAGGCATGAACCTCTACACCACCATCGATGCCGAGCTACAGGAATACGCCGAAAAGGTGATGGCCAACAAACGAGGCTGCATCGTCGCTATCGAGCCCTCCACGGGCGAAGTGCTCACCCTTCTTTCCGCCCCCTCCTATGACCCCAACCTGCTGGTGGGGCGCATCCGGGGTGAGAACTTCAAACGGCTCAACGACGACATCTCCAAGCCCCTCTTCAACCGTGCCCTACAGGCTCAATACCCGCCCGGCTCCATCTTCAAGGTGGCGCAAGCCATGATTGCCCTGCACCTGGGGGTCATAACGCCCACCACCGGCTTTGTCTGCGACAAAGTGCTGGGCTGCCACAACCACCCCAGCGCCCGCAGCGTTCAAGAGGCCATCAAGATGTCATGCAACCCCTACTTCTACTACACCTACCGCCGTGTCATCCAACAAGGCAAATACAAAAACGCCGCCAAGGACAGCCAATACGGCCTCACCGTCTGGCACGACTATATGCTGCGCTTCGGCTTCGGCCAGCGGCTCGAGATTGACCTGCCCAACGTAAAAAAAGGCAACATCCCCGACACCTCCTTCTACAACAAATGGTACGGCAAAGGACACTGGTCGTTCATCACCATCTATTCCAACAGCATCGGCCAAGGCGAGGTGGAGGTGGTGCCATTACAGATGGCCAACCTGGCCTGCATCGTCGCCAACCGCGGCTACTACTACACGCCCCATCTGGTGCGCTACTACGGCCCCGACTCCACCAAGAACCCCGCATTCTACCAACGGCATGAGACCGGCATCGAGCGGCAGTATTTCGACATTGCCGCACGAGGCATGTACGACGTAGTCCACGGTGCCGGCGGCACGGCACACAAAGCCGACGTGCCCGGCATCGACGTATGCGGCAAGACCGGCACCGCCGAGAACTACGGCAACGACCACTCCGTCTTCATCGCCTTCGCACCCAAGGACAACCCCAAGATTGCCGTGGCCGTGTATGTCGAGAACGCACAAGGCGGCGGCGGCACCTGGGCAGCACCTATTGCCAGTCTCATCATCGAAAAATACATCAACGGCGAAGTCAAACGCAAAGACTTCGAGAAATACTACATGGACATCAACCCCTGCCAGAAACTACCCCTCACCCACCGTGTGAAGAAACCTCGGCGCCGCTAGTCGACCGAAAGGATTCTTCCCTTACAACCACTCTTTCACAAACAGAAAACAAACGATATTTTGACCCCAACAACGACAACAACAGAAAAGAAACGGTTCGACTGGCTCACCATAGCCCTCTACCTGGGCATCGTCCTGTTTGGATGGGTGAACATCTACGCCGCCTGTTACAACGAGATGCACCCCTCCGTCTTCGACTTCACGGTGCAGCACGGCAAACAGCTCCTGTGGATTGGCATAGCGCTGCTGATGGCCGTATGCATCCTTTTCATACAGCCCCGCTTCTTCTCCAATGCCGCCTACTTCATATACATATTCATGATACTGCTGCTTGTTGTGACGCTCTTTGTAGGCACCGTCACCAACGGCGGACAGTCATGGATAGACTTCGGGGTGTTCAAACTACAGCCGTCCGAATTTGCCAAGTTCGCCACAGCCCTGGTGCTGGCGAAATACATCAGTGCCATCGACATCGACCTCACCAAGACCCAGACCAAGGCCACCCTCCTCATCATGCTGCTCATCCCTGCGGCACTCATCCTCCTACAGCACGACACAGGCTCGGCCCTGGTATTCCTCGCCTTCGTGCTGCCCTTCTACCGTGAAGGTCTTTCGCAGTACATACTCCTCATAGGCCTTCTCGCCATCGCCCTCTTCCTCTCCGCCCTGCTCATCAACCGCTACCTGCTCATCGGCATCCTCCTGGCCATCTGCCTCCTCTACCTCTTCGTATGGCTCTCCAAGCGCACGTCGAAGAACTACTGGCACACCTTCTTCTTCTTCCTCGTATGCAGCCTCTTTGTCATCTCGGTCGACTTCACCTTCGAGCACATCCTCGAGTCGCACCAGCGCGACCGCATCTACGTCCTCCTCGGCAAAATCGAAGACCCCCAGGGGGTGGGCTACAATGTCGACCAGGCCAAGATAGCCATCGGCTCCGGCGGCCTGTTTGGCAAAGGCTTCCTCAACGGCACCATCACCAAGGCCGACTTCGTGCCCGAGCAGGAGACCGACTTCATCTTCTGCACCGTAGGCGAGGAATGGGGCTTCCTCGGATGCCTGGCCCTCATCGCTGCATACCTCGGACTGCTCATCCACCTCGTGGCCATGGCCGAACGTCAACGCTCCACCTTTGCACGCTTCTATGGCTATTCCGTAGCCTCCATCCTCTTCTTCCATTTCTTCATCAACGTAGGCATGGTCCTCGGACTGGTGCCCGTCATCGGCATCCCCTTGCCCTTCTTCAGCTACGGAGGCTCCTCGCTCATAGCCTTCACCATCCTGCTCTTCATATTCATCCGGCAAGATGCCGACCGTAACGCTCTGATTTAAACAACAACTAACAAATCCACTCTTCACATGCCCAAGAAACCTACCTCTGAAAACCATTGCAGTTTCTGCGGCCGTCCCGAATCGCAGACCCACCTCCTCTTCACAGGACTCAACGGATTCATCTGCGATGCCTGCGTACAACAAGCCAACGAAATCCTTAAAGAAAACCTATCCGCCCCTGCTGCCAGCCACACCGACAACAGCAGCTCACACATTCCGCTCCCACAGGAAATCAAAGACCATCTCGACCAGTATGTCATCGGACAGGACGAAGCCAAGCGAGTCCTCTCCGTGGCCGTATACAACCACTACAAACGCCTCAAATACTACTCCGAACACAACAACACCAACGATGTGGAGATAGAGAAATCAAACATCATCATCGTAGGTGAGACCGGCACCGGCAAGACCCTCCTGGCCCGCACCATCGCCCGCATCCTCAACGTGCCCTTCTGCATCGCCGACGCCACCACGCTCACCGAGGCCGGCTACGTGGGCGACGACGTAGAGAATGTGCTGGTGCGCCTGCTGCAGGCCGCCGACTACGACGTGGCCGCCGCCGAACGGGGCATTGTGTTCATCGACGAGATTGACAAGATAGCCCGTAAGAGCGACAACCCCTCCATCACCCGCGACGTGTCGGGCGAAGGCGTGCAGCAGGCCATGCTCAAGCTGCTCGAAGGAGCCGTGGTCAACGTGCCGCCCAACGGCGGGCGCAAACACCCCGAGCAGAAGATGATACAGGTCGACACCCGCAACATCCTCTTCATCGCCGGTGGTGCCTTCGACGGCATCGACCGCACCATCGCCTCGCGCGTAAAAGCCAACGTCATAGGTTACAGCGGCACCCGCACCCGCGAGAACATCGACCGCGAGAACATGCTGCGCTACATCCTACCGATGGACCTGAAGCATTTCGGCCTCATCCCCGAACTGGTGGGACGCTTCCCCCTGCTCACCCATCTCGACCCCCTCGACCCACAGGCCCTCCACCGCATCCTCACCGAACCCAAGAACGCCATCACCAAACAATATCAAGAACTGTTCAAAATGGACGGCGTGGAGCTGCTATTCGACAAAGGAGCCCTGGATGCCGTTGTCGACACCGCCGTGGCCTACAAACTGGGCGCCCGCGGCCTACGCTCCATCATGGAGTCCATCATGACCGACATCATGTTCGACCTCCCCACCCTCAAAAAAGGCACTCAGGTGCACATCACCAAAAAGATGGCGTTAGAGAAAATCAATAAGTCAAATATAAACCCGACATTAAAATGAAAAAAGTAATCATCCTCACAACCGCCCTGCTTCTCGCCTTCTGCGGAGTCCAGGCACAAAAGAAAACCCTTTCCAAGAAGGTGCCATCCCAAAGCGCCACCTCCAACCTGAATGCCGACGGAAGTGTCATCTCCCTCCCGACACTTGAAACCATCGAACTCCCCATGACGTTCGAAGGTCTGCATGCCCCGCTTATGGAGGCCTTCAAACTCCGCGCCACCCACCGCGACATCCGCGAGGAGGAAATCCCCATGGAGTTTGTGTCCAGCCTCCTCTGGAGTGCCTACGGCATCAACCGCCCCGAAGAGGGCAAACGCGTAGTCCCTTCGGCCATCAACGCCCAAGAATACGACATCTACCTCTTCACCCGCGAAGGCATCTATCTCTATAATGCCGAGAAGAACTCTATAGAAATGAAAGTCAAGGGCGACTACCGCGAGAAAATCAGCCAGCAGAAATTCTTCGCCGTCGCACCCATCTCTATCGTGATGGTTGCCAACTACGACCGCATGAAAAAATTCAAACAAGTCGAGGACCGCGACTTCTACGCAGCCGTCGATGCAGGCTATATCAGCCAGAACATCTACCTCTTCTGCGCCTCCGCCAGCCTCAACACTGTGGCCTGTGGCGGCATCAACCGCGACGAAATCCACAAGATTCTCGGCATCACCAACGGCCGCGCCATGCTGGCCCACCCTGTCGGACTAAGATAAGCCCATGCTGCTGCGCCTCACCAAACGGTTCACCTTCGAAATGGCCCACGCGCTGCCCTCCTATCAAGGCAAGTGCCACAACATCCACGGCCATTCCTACAAGCTATATGTCACCGTCGAAGGCTCCCCCCTACAGCAGGAGGGAGCCTCCGCCGACGGCATGGTGCTTGACTTCGGCATACTGAAAGAGACCGTGCAGAAACACATCGTCGACCCTTTCGACCATGCCCTCGTGCTTCCCAAAGCCGTCGGCGGGCAGCTGCCCGGAGATTCCTTTGGAGGCTTTGCCGCCAAACTGATATGGGTGGACTTCCAGCCCACCACGGAGAACCTGCTCCTACACTTTGCCCACCTCCTCGACGGAGCCTTCCCCGCCCCCACCCGTCTCTACTCTCTCAAATTGTACGAGACCGAGTCCTCCTGCGCCGAGTTAATTCTCTAACCCTTTCATTACACCACACAGACATTGCAGCTTAGGTTTTAAGAAGCTAAACCTAAACTCATTATTAGATCCTTTTAGGATAGGGAATCCTAGATGCATCTTAGTCATTTCTTTGAAGTAACCTACAATGAGTGGAGATGGAGCGAAGGAGGGATGAAAGGAATGCTATGAGCCAGCGGGGAGAAGGGCAGACGGGGCACTATCAATAGTTGCTGATGTATAGGGTGCTGCCGTCGTAGTGGGTGCCGTATTGGTAGAGGTAGCAGTAGGTGCGGCTGTTGTTGAGCGGCGCGCCGTCGCCGAAGGTGTTGAATTGGGAATGGCAGATGGGGCATTCCAAGATGATGTTGCCGTAGCCTTCGGCCATTTCAAGACGGCCGCTGTCGGCAGGGCAGGTGCGCTCGTAGGCTGCGAAGTCGTTCCAGCTGGTGCGCACCACCACAATGCCCTGGTAGCCTCCTACCAGGTATTCGTAGCCGTCGCAATTGTTGATGCCGGGATAGAGGGGTGAGTTGGGGTCGATTTGGCAGGTGGCTTCGCCAAAGGGGACTTGACAGCGGTTCTCTTTGCCACAAGAGGCCAGGAGCAACATCCCGGCAACAGCCAAGAGGAGGAGATACGCTTTGTCTCTCCCTAAGCACGGAGGGTTCGAAGTCCTCAGCGGACTCCGAGCTCTCCGTTCAGGACTGTGCGCCATAGTCGCCATAGAGCATTTTGAGAAGCACTTCACCGATGGTTTTGAGGCTTTTGGAATCGACATGCTCCATGTTGTCACCCATGGTGTGCCAGTGTTTGAAGAAACTGCATCCTTCGTTGTTCTGCACCACGTCAATCATGGGGACTCCGGCCAGACGGTTGACATAGTAGTGGTCGTCGAGGATGGGGTCGGTGTCGCTGTTGACGAAGATTTTGCCATAGCCCAGGGCATCGGCCACCGCCCACATCTTGTTCATGATATTGCCGGCGAAGGTGCGGCTGATTTGTTCTTTGGTGTAGCGGGGCTTCTGTGTGCCCACCATGTCGAGGAGCACGCCATAGACGGCTGTGTAGTAGGGCACATGGGGGTTGCGGCTCCAGTACTGCGAGCCGAGGCACCAGCTGTCCTCCTTGTAGGTGTCGGCCCAGTCGGGCACACCTTGGTCTTCGATGTCGAAGAAGATGAAGTCCACCGCCACATCCAAGGGCTGGGAGGCGATGGCACGCGCCAGTTCCATCAGCACGCCCACGCCGCTGGCACCGTCGTTGGCACCGTCGAAGGGTTTGCGATGGTTGGCGGGGTCGGAGTCGTGGTCGGCCCAGAGGCGGCTGTCCCAATGGGCGGCCAGCAGGATGCGTTTGTTGGCCGGGGTGCCTTCGGGGCCTTCAATGGAGGCGATGATGTTCTTGCCCCGCACCTCGCGGCCGTCCCAGAGGGTGGTGGGGAAGTCCTGTACTATCACTGTGTCGCACCAGCGGCGCATCTGGCGCACCAGGTAGTCGGCACAGCGACGTTGTCCTTCGCTGCCGGGGGTGCGGTAGCCACATGCCACTTGGGCTTCCACAAAGTGGTAGGCACTGTCGGCATCGAACAGGGGTACTTCCACAGCAGCATAGTCCACACCCTGCACTACAGAAGTGGTGCCCTTGCTGCCACGATGACAGGCTGTGGCAAGAAGGGCACATGCGACCAGCAGGGTGAGAACTGCGAAATGTGATTTTTGAAAGGTGTTTTTCACTTCTTAGTTCTTACCTCTTAGTAGTGATGTTATTTGATGCGCTCGGCGTATTCGTTGGTGCGGGTGTCGACCTTGATGCGCTCGCCTTCTTTGATGAAGAGTGGGACACGGATTTGTACGCCCGGTTCGACGGTGGCATCTTTCATGGCGTTGGTGGCGGTGTTGCCGGCGAAGCCTGGTTCGGTGTAGGTGACAACAGTCTCGATGAAGGGGGGAAGCTCGCAGATGAGGGGGGTCTCGGTGTCGGCTTCGACAGTGACTTCGACATACTGTCCGTCCTTGAGGAACTGGGGAGCGTTGATGATGGTTTCGGGGATATAGATTTGCTCGTAGGTTTCGGTGTGCATGAACACGTGCATGTCGCCTTCTTTGTAGAGGTAGGTGTAGGGACGACGTTCGACGCGGACGATGTCGATTTTAGCACCGCTGGGGAAGGTGTTTTCCAGCATGCGACCGGTCTTGACGTTGCGCATTTTGGTACGCACAAAGGCGGCGCCCTTACCGGGTTTGACATGGAGGAATTCGACGATGGTGTAGATGTCGTTGTTGAAATTGATGCAGAGTCCGTTCTTGATATCAGCTGTTGTTGCCATAAATAAAAAATGATGTTGGTTTGGATGATTTATTGATTACTTTACTTTTTCTCGTTCTTTTTCTTTTCCTCGGCATAGAGCTGGGTGAGGCGGCGGAGGTCGTTTTTCAACTCGTCGTTCTCGGCATCGGCGGCCTGACGGCGTGTGCGCTCCATCATGAGGCGGCAGAAGACGGCGAGCACCAGGATGCAGAGGGTGAGGTTAAGGGCCCACGGGCCTTGGGCACGCAGGAGGAAGTAGGCGACGGTGGCACCGAGGATGAGGATATATGAAATCCACTCGTAGATTCGTAATGTTTTTTGATAGTCCATTAGAGTACTTGTTTTTCACGATAATACACTAATAGTCTATTATATATGTATATTATCATGAGTGTTGTTTATACTTTTTTCAAGTTGCAAAGTTACAAAAAATCTGAAAAAGTTTGGCTATCTGAAGAAAAATTTGTTATTTTGTAATGTCGAATGATGGGTTCAGATGCCATCATTTGCATGTATATATTATTGAAGATTAACGTTATATAGTAATTATTGAAGAATATGAAAAAACACTCAAAAGTCTCCGTTGCACTCTTTTTAGTGGTGGGCATGATGATTGCCAGCTGCGGTTTCAGCTCGTGCGGTTCTTCTTCCGATGCGACCATGTATCCTGCGAAAAAATATAAAAGCAGCAAGACCGTTAAGTCGAACATTTCCGTCAGAGGCACCAACTCCAAAAACGGTTCTACCTATCGTTCATATTAATCGGGAACCGTATGCCTAATACAAGCCTCGGCAGGCGCAAGACAGCAGGCCCTGTGGGATTGGCTTTCTTCTTATTGTTCCTCCCCCTGCTCTGCTTTGGCCAGCAATACGAAATTAGCGGCGAGAGCAGTCTGACGGGTGTTTTCACCCTCAATATCTACGATGGGGACTCGACGATGCATTCGTTCACCAACAAAGCCAACAAGGGCATGTTCTTCTTTTCGGGTGCGGTGGAGCGTCCGGTGCTGGCCTCGATTGAGCACCCGACGATGAGCCAGCCGCTGTATTTCTTCCTCGACGGCTCAGAAATCAGCATCCATGTGAACGCCACCCGTCCCGAGGCCTCGGTCATCAAGGGGTCGCGTTCCAATAGCGAGTACCGCTATATGATGGAACGGCTGAACAACGCCGCGGACCCTAACGCTTTCCTGCGTCAGCAGCTGAAGGACACCCCCGGCTCTATCTTCCTCCCCTTCATCCTCTACAGGCAGATGTCGAACCTCGACGAGGGGACGCTGCGGCAGCTTATCGGGCAGATTGCGGGCGAGGCGAAGCACACCTACCACTACACTCTGCTGCAACGGTGGCTGCGCCAGACTCCTATCGTGGCTGAGGGCTGCGAGATGCCCGACTTTGCCTTCCTCAACAGCAAGAAGGAGCGTTGCACCTTTGCCCAAAGCCGCAACGCCGACGGATACACCCTGATTCTTTTCAGCGCCACCTGGTGCGACCGCTGCAAGCAGCTGGAGGAGGAGGCCGCCAGCCTTTTTGCCGAGAAGGACGTGTGCATCCTCACCATCAATATCGACGACAACCCCAACGGATGGGACGCCCATTACCTGCAGCAGCTGTCGGTGAACCATATCCCCTACATGATTATGGTTGACCCAGAAGGCTTGGTGACGGCCCGCGACATCCGCAGATGGGAACTTAATAAACTAAGAACTAAGAAGTAAAAGGAATGCTTGATTGTCTGATTGCTTGATTGTTTGAATAATTTGACTGCGTCAGCCACTCAAGAATTAACACATTCAAGCAATCAAACTATTAAAGAATAGTTATGCTCTACCCAATGAAATTTATGCCCCTCTTCAAGAACAAGGTGTGGGGCGGAAACAAGATAAAGACCCTCGGCTTCAACTACGACCCGCTGCCCAACTGCGGCGAGCTGTGGGCACTGTCAGGGATGGAAGGCAACGAGTCGGTCGTCGCCAATGGGTTCCTGGCCAACAACAACCTCAGCGAGGTGTTGGAGATATACATGGGTGAACTGATTGGCGAGAAGAACTACGAGCATTTCGGCAACAACTTCCCGCTGCTTATCAAGGTGATTGACGCCAACGACAAGCTTTCCATACAGGTGCACCCCGACGACAAGCTGGCACAGCAGCGCGACATGGAGAACGGCAAGACGGAGATGTGGTACATCATGGAGGCCGACAAGGACGCGGAGATTGTGGACGGCTTCGAGGAAGAGGTCACCCGCGAAGAGTACCAGAAGTTCCTCGAGATGGGTCACCTGGAGGAACTACTGCATATTGAGAAGCCTGAGGCGGGCGACACTTTCTTCATCCCCGCCGGGCGGGTACACGCCTTAGGAAAAGGGCTGCTGCTGGCCGAGATACAGCAGAGCAGCGACTGCACCTACCGCATCTACGACTACAACCGCCCCGACGCGGACGGCAAGTTGCGCGAGCTGCACACTGCCGAGGCTCTGGATGCTATAGACTTTGGTGCTACCCGCGACGGCAAGACGCATTATAGCTACAAAGAGAACAGCACCACTCCGTTGGCGGAATGCCCTTACTTCACCACCAACCTCATCCCGCTGACCAAGCCGATGCGCAAGGATTTCTCGAAACTGGACAGCTTTGTGGTCTACCTCTGCGTTGGGGGCATCGCCGCCGTAAAGACGATGGACAGCATCGAACCAATTCACGAAGGCGAATGTGTACTGTTGCCTGCCACGGCGGAGACGGTGGAGCTCTTCTCCGAAGGCCCCGCCAAGCTGCTGGAGGTATACGTTGACCCCGACTGCTGGGAGGACAAGGACAGCCACAACCACGCCAACGATTTCGACTGGATTGCCCAGTTTGTCGGCAACGCCGAGGGCCTCAGATAACAAAATACCTTTGATTGCTATGATTCCTTTTAGTATCGGTGGTTGCTGGACTTTTTCCGAAGGCCTTGCAGCCGTGATGAGAAAAGACAAATGGGGGTATATAGACCGCAAAGGCTATTTTGTCATACCCCCGCAATTCACTGATGCCGATGGCTTCTCCGAGGGATTGGCTGCGGTTGAGAAAAACAAGAAGTACGGCTATATCGACAAGAGTGGCACATTCGCCATAGCCCCGCGCTTCGATGCCGCCAACGACTTTAGCGGAGGCGTGGCGACGGTCTTCGTTGGTGAGAAGCACCACATCATCGACAAGCAAGGCAACACACTTGCCACCCTTGCCGATAATATTACCAATGTAGAACTGTTCTCCGACGGTCTGGCACCTATAGAGATTGACTGGAAGTATGGCTACATTAACCATGAGGGCAAGGTGGTTATCCCACCTCGATTCGACTTTGCGGGGCCTTTTGTAGACGGTCTGGCCACAGTTGAAACTAACGACAAATGGGGCCTAATAGATAAAGGCGGCAACTACGTGGTGCCTGCCCAGTACGACGATGCCGACTGCTTCTCGGAAGGGGTTATGCCAGTCCTTATTGATGGGCTATGGCGCTTCGTGGACGGCCAGGGGAATACCCTTGCCATCCTTGGCGACAAATATGAGACTGTCAACTGCCTCGTGGAAGGGCGTGCCTCCGTGCTGGCAGACCACAAGCTCGGTGCCATCGACAGAAATGGCAACCTCATCATCGACATCTATTTCGACCAGCTGCACTACTTCTCCGAAGGACTTGCCTATGCCAGAATAGGCAGCAAGCATGGATTTGTCAACCCCTCTGGAGAATTCGAACTGCAGAGGCCCATGCATCAGCGCACGCTCCTCGACCGCCTGCTCGGCCGGAACAAGAACCTCCAGTGGTAATCCCTATCGCGCCTCCCACAGCGGGTCGGTGAAACTGGGTTCACAGACAACAATAATTTGGAATGAACGCAATATTATTTCAACGTATACGTTATAGGAATCAGAAATTATTTATACTTATAAGTTGAAATATCGTACCGATATGGACAAACAAGTTATCAAAAGGATTATTATCGAACGGCATCAAGAGGTGCGTGAGCGGCAACTGACATTTCGTCCACAACATTTTGAAGAGAGGATGAACTATGTGCTAGTGGGCATTCGCCGTGCTGGCAAGTCATGCCTAATGATTCAGGATATGCAGCAGCGGATTGCCCAAGGGATGATAAAGTTAGAGGACTGTTTGTATGTGAACTTCGAGGACGAACGTATTCGCTACATGGAGGCCTCGGAACTCGGGCTATGGCTTGACTGCTATGCCGAGATGTTCGGTGACAAAAGACCGTATGTCTACCTCGACGAGGTTCAAGTGATTGATGGGTGGGAACAATTTGTACGAAGGTTGGCAGACCAACAATATAGGGTGATGGTGACAGGCAGCAATGCCAAGATGCTGAGTAACGAGATTGCCACTACGTTGGGTGGCCGGTTCGTCATTCGAGAAGTGTGGCCGTTTTCCTTTGAGGAATATTTGCACAATCGTGGAGTTGGTCTTGATAAAAACTGGTTGTATACCCCCAACGTACTGCACCTAGTTGCACACTATATGGACACCTACTTTCCCCATGGCGGTTTTGCAGAAAGCTTCGATTTGATAGACAAAAGAGAATGGGTGAACAGCCTCTATCAGAAAATACTGCTAGGCGACATCGTAGCCCGCAATAACATTCGCAATTCTCGTGGAATAAGGCTCTTGGTAAAAAAAATAGCCGAAAGCACCACGCAGCCAGTATCCCTCTCTAGACTACAGAATATTGTAAAATCTACTGGCGAAAAAGTGAGCCTTGCCACAGTAAAAGACTATCTGCAATACCTTGAAGACAGCTATATGCTTTTCTCCTTGTCAAATTTCGTCTCTCCTATTACCGAAAAGGAGACAATCAAGAAACGCTACTTCACAGACAACGGATTGCTGAACAACTTCCTGTTTGGAGGCGACGAAAAGCTGTTGGAAAACATTTGTGCAATACATCTATTAAGGCAATTTTCAAATGGTGACGAGCCGCGAGTGTTTTATTACAACCGCAACATCGAGGTTGATTTCTATGTGCCCGAAGAAGGCTTGGCAATACAAGCCACACTGGATATGATGAGTGACGAGACTCGTGAGCGAGAGCTGGGGGCTTTGGCGGCATTGCATCGTGTAAACCCACTTCAACGAGCCGTCATTGTCACACGCGACCAAGAGGAGCATTGCCAAATCGGCTCATTGCCCGTAGAGGTGGTTCCCGTATGGAAATGGCTACTATTGTAGACCGACTTATCTCTTGACATTTCAAAGGTGTAGCTCCGCATGGAAACTGCACTTTTTTAGTGCATGGCAGTAGGTATGCCTTTTGTTTTTATCTTGAAGCAAAACTTTTTTTTCATTATATGGAAATAATTGTGTAATTTTGCAACCGCTTACGAGAGTAATGTAAGCGGTTGCAAGAAAAGCATTGCAAGACTGTCCCAAATCTGAATTCGCCAAATTTTTAGTGGGAGGACTGAGCATTTATGCTTTCGCTTGTATGTGTATGCATTTCTATCAGCATACCGTCAGGCGTGAGATATGTTTCATAAATCCCGTTCCCACAAAGGTGTTTGGCGATACCTAGATTTGACGGACATGAGCACATAAGTCTCATGCCTTTTTTATTTGCTGCCTGTTGGAGACTTGGGGCAGTAACATAATACTTAAAAACATGAAAGAAAAAGATTTCAAGTACAATTACGAATCTCCAGTCGTAGAGGTGTTGAAAGCCCGCGTGGAGGCTGGATTCCAGACTTCCAATGCACAAAATGAAGGAAACGCCAACACGACCCGCTATGGGGCAGACAGCTGGGACAACCCCAATGCACGGTACAACTAACCCTTTAATCTTACACGCCATGAAGAAGATTCTATTCCTCTCTACCCTCATTGCAGCCATTCTGCTGGCTTCCAGCTGCCAGAAAGAACAGGAACTGGTCACCCTAGGAGCCGTCATCAGCCAGCCTGGCAAGACCTACATTGACGACCGCTACCCCTGCTGGAACAACGGCGACCAGGTGTATGTCAACAACGCCACTTACCCTATCTCGGCAGCCTCAGGTTCTTCGGCACAGATTGCCGACGTGGTGGGTGCCGACAGCTACCGCGCCATCTTCCCCGCCTCGTTGGTGCCAGCTAACATGAACATCACCAACAGCAGCAGTATTCCCGTCACTCTGCCCGCCACACAGCTCTATACCCTCGTGGACGGCCACCAGCGCGTAAACGCTCCTATGGGTGCCTATACCGACGGCGAGGTCTTGCAGTTCCATAACCTCTGTTCCATCGTACATGTGGTGGTCAACAACAACACCGGCAGCGACATGGCTTTGGACAAGCTGCGTATTGCCACCGACAATGCCTACCTGAGCGGCACAGGCACTGCCACCGTCACTGGTGCTGACAACGACGGCATCACCCTCTCCTCCGATGCCTCCCACTCCGTCTCGCTCCGCATAGCAGGCCCCACCAGCGTCACCCTTGCCGCCGGAGCCCAAGCCACCTTCGACATCTACGTCCCCGCCTTCCCCACGGACAACGTCACCATCACCCTCTACACCACCAACGGCTACTCCTTCGAGCTCACCAAGAACGGCGTAGCCCTCACCCCCAACACCTACACCACCGTCACCCTCAACGTCACCTCCCTCACCCAAATCCTCGCCGCAGAACTGGTGGACGGCTGGACATTTAATCGAGCCATTCCCCAAAATGCCACAGCAGTGGTTTTTGAATATAATAGTTCAGTTTCATCCGGAACTCTGCTTTCCACAATCAGTTCTCCAGTCTCTATTTATGGCAATTTAGACGGAACTATATGGAAAATCTCTACAAGTGCCTCTATGATAAATGCCAATCCATATTGTGGGGGTATGTTTGAAGGTGAATTTAATGATAATACAGCAGAACGAGAATCATTGATAGAGCAAATTGACTTTGGGGACGGTTTTAATACAGCAAATGTAATATATATGAATGAAATGTTTTGTGGCTGTAGAAGTTTGTCGGATCTTAACCTCTCCAACTTTAACACCGAGATTGTGACAGATATGAGTGCCATGTTTTCAGAATGTATAAGTATCACCAACCTTGACCTATCTAACTTCAACACAGAGAATGTGACAAATATGAGCGCTATGTTTTACTATTGCCTTAACCTAACAAGACTGGAAATCACAAATTTCAACACTGAGAATGTAACCTACATGGGTGATATGTTTGGTGTGTGTGTCAATCTGACAAGCCTTGACATCTCTAACTTCAACACAGAGAATGTAACAGATATGGAATCAATGTTTTATCAATGCGAAAAATTAACAAGCCTTGATGTATCCAATTTCAATACGAATAATGTGACGAACATGCGTTGGATGTTTTGTTACTGCGATCGTCTTACCGATCTGGACGTATCTAAATTCAACACCGAGAATGTGACAGACATGGGATGTATGTTTAAATGTTGCAGGGGGTTGACCACCCTTATTGTAACCAATTTCAATACTGAAAACGTGAAAAATATGGATGATATGTTTGGTGGCTGCAGCGGTCTGACAAGCCTCAATCTCTCTAACTTCAACACCGAGATTGTAACGAACATGTCCCGTATGTTTGATGATTGTCGCAGCCTGACAAGTCTCGACCTCTCCAGTTTCAACACCAAGAATGTGACGAATATGAATCAGTTGTTTAGTTCTTGTCGCAGCCTGACAAACCTTAACCTCTCCAACTTTAATACCGAGAATGTGACAGATATGGGCGGTATGTTTAGTTCTTGTAGCAGCCTGACAAGCCTTGACCTCACCAACTTCAACACCGAGAATGTAACGTTTATGAGACATCTGTTTTCAGGTTGTAGCAGCTTGACCAGTCTCACCCTCACCAATTTCAATACAGAGTCTGTAACAGAAATGTCTTTTATGTTTGCTGGCTGTTACAGCTTGACTAGTCTGGACCTCCATAACTTCAACACCGAGAATGTGGCGGATATGGGATCGATGTTTGGGGAGTGCTACAGCCTGCAAAGTCTTGACCTTTCCCACTTTGATATGAGAAACGTAACAGATAAGTCATATATGTGTTCTGGACTTTCCGCCTATTCTGGCACTTGCACCATCACCTGCCCAGCGGCAATACAGACGGAATTGGAGAATGGTACAAGTCTGCCCACAGGTGGGGTTACTTTCACATGGCTGAGACCTACATCCAAGTAAGGTGGCTGGCATTCACTTTTCATTATACAAAACGAGTGTGGCAAACACTGTTTGCTGCACCCCCTCGAAAAATAACATTAATAATCAATCTTATGAAGAAATCAAATTACAAAGAACCTGTGGTGGAGGTATTCTCCGCCCGCGTGGAGGCTGGATTCCAGACTTCCGGTGTACAAAATGAAGGCAACGCCAACACAACCCGCTATGGGGCAGACAGTTGGGACAATCCTAATGCACGGTACAACTAACCCTTAACCTTACACGCCATGAAGAAGATTCTATTCCTCTCCACACTTATTGCAGCCGTTCTGCTGGCCTCCAGCTGCCAAAAAGAGCAAAAGCTGGTCACCCTAGGAGCCGTCATCAGCCAACCTGGAAAGACCTATATCAACGACCGCTACCCCTGCTGGAACAATGGCGACCAGGTGTATGTCAACAACGCAGCCTATCCCATCTCGGCAGCATCAGGCTCCTCGGCGCAGATTGCCGATGTAGTGGGTGCCGACGGCTACCGGGCCATCTTCCCCGCTTCGTTGGTGCCAGCTAACATGGACATCACCAACAGCGGCAGTATCCCCGTCACTCTGCCCGCTACGCAGGTCTATACCCTTGTGGACGGCCATCAGCGCGTAAACGCTCCTATGGGTGCCTATACTGACGGCGAGGTCTTGCAGTTCCATAACCTCTGCTCCATCGTGCATGTGGTGGTCAACAACAACACCGGCAGCGACATGGCATTGGACAAACTGCGTATTGCCACCGACAATGCCTACCTGAGCGGTGCAGGCACTGCCACCGTCACTGGTGCTGACAACGACGGCATCACTCTCTCCTCTGATGCCTCCCACTCTGTCTCGCTCCGCATTGCCGGACCCACCAGCGTGACCCTCGCCGCCGAAGCCCAGTCCGCCTTCGACATCTATGTCCCCGCCTTCCCCACGGACAATGTCACCATCACCCTCTACACCACCAACGGCCACTACTTCGAGCTCACCAAAAATGGCGTAGCCCTTACCCCCAACACCTACACCACCGTCACCCTCAACGTCTCCTCCCTCACCCAAATCCTCGCTGCCGAACTGGTGGACGGCTGGACATTCAATGCCGCCATCCCAGACAATGCTACAGCAGTAGTGTTTGAATATAATAGTTCGGTCACCTCCGGCACACTGCTTTCCACTAGCAACTCTCCCGTACCCATCTATGGCTATTTAGACGGAACCACATGGCGGGTCTCCACCAGTGCCAGCATTATCAAGGCCAATCCTTATTGCAATCACATGTTCATAGGCAGATACAATTATGATACATACGATTATGAATCCTCAATAGAGCGGATTGACTTCGGTGAAGGCTTCAACACTGCGAATGTGACGGATATGGGTGAGATGTTCTTCGAATGCAACAGCTTGACAAGCCTTAACCTTTCCAACTTTAATACTGAGAATGTGACGAATATGCATGGTATGTTTCGTTATTGCAACAGTTTGACAACCCTTGACCTCTCCAACTTCAATACTGAGAATGTGACGGATATGAGATATATGTTTACATATTGCAGCAGCCTGTCAAGCCTTAACCTCTCTAGCTTCAACACTGAGAATGTGACGACCATGCGTGAAATGTTTAGCAACTGTGGCAACCTGACAAGACTTAACCTCTCTAATTTCAACACCGAGAATGTGACGGATATGAGCTATATGTTTTGGGAATGCTACAGTCTGACAAGCCTTGACCTCTCCAACTTTGACATGAGCCATTTGGGGTATTACTATGACAATGATCCTAATAATTGGGAAACAGGCAAAGAGGGCATGTGTTCCAACCTTTCTTACATTTCTGGCTATTGCACTATCACCTGCCCAGCAGCAGTACAATCGGAATTGGAGAATGGTACAAGTCTGCCCACAAGCGAAGTTACTTTCACTTGGCTGAGACCTACATCCAAGTAAGGCAACTGCCATCTGTCTGCTATTGTCAGCCTGTCCGTGCCAGAGGCACGGTATCCTATTAACCCCACTCTATGCGACCTGAGGGAGCGCAGGGTGGGGTTTACGACCCAGACAAAATGCGTGCCGAAGGCACGCCACAATGTCTACTATGATTGGTAGCGTGCTTCCAGCACGCAGAGACGTAGATCCCAATATCCCCCACACATGCGAAATGTGGATTGTGGTTCCACATTTCGCATGTGTGGGGTTAATAGGATAATGTGCCTTCGGCACATACAACAACCTACGTTGTATCAATCATATTATAGATTGCTCTTCAATGCTAGCCCGCGTGCCGGAGGCACGCAATCCTATTAACCCCACACTAAGCGACTACGGGGAGCGCAGTGTGGGGATTACGAACTAGACAGACCGCGTGCCGGAGGCACGCTACTACTCGTCCTTCAGAAAGTACCTCTCATCTATCTTTATGCCATTCTTCTCTAGAAAAGAACGATACTCCTCAGCGAATGTTACCTTATGATGGTGTTCCTTTTGGCGCATGATATAGCCTACTATCATATCTTTGTCACGCAGGCTATAGCTGAACCCAGCATACTCACGGCTCCAACCTCTAAAATGAGGGAACAAGGGGTTGCCTTTCATCCATTTACTTGTACTAGTCTTCACTCTTTGTACAAACTCAGCAACAGGTAGGGATGGTGGCAGAGACACGTATATATGCACATGGTCTGGCATACCGCCTATACGATAGGTCTGGCAGTGGAGGTTTTGGGCGATGCCGTAGATATAGGCATAGAGGTCACGCTCATGGTCGGCGAATATGGTAGGTTCACTACGATATGTGCGAAAAACAATGTGGTAGTAAGAAGTGGTGTAGCTCTTGACATTATAACGAGAATATGCAAATAATATTGTGCTGCTGCTGTAGTATTCCGACTTCGACAAATGGAACAACTTGTAGTCTGAGTGTCCAATAGGTTTAGTATAAAAGTCCGAACATCCATAAGGGGATGTTGTAGAGGGCGGCATGTTCGATGCCATCTTTTACCACATAGGCTTTTGTGGGGTCGAGGTTGGCAATCTGGCGGGGCTCTTGTTCTTCCCGCCTATCTCAAAGGTATAGCCTTCCGTCATGCTGGATGTTGGGGAGGAATTGCAATCGTCCCCAATTGAATATTGAAATTTTAATCCATATCGCATATATTATAAGTTAGTTAGCTGGGATAGAATATCCTTGTACTCAATAGGTGCGGATTGCAAATCCGCACCAGCAACAGACAGGCATCCATCTACTCTTGTTGTTTGTTCTTTACACCCATATATAACATAAGAGCGAAGAAAAAAACTGCACACCAGAGTGTGCAGTTTTTGTTGTTTTCTGCTCAGCCGGGTATGCAGTTATTGTTAGAACTCGGCGGTCTTGGGGGTGCGGGGGAAGGGGATGACATCGCGGATGTTGGCCATGCCGGTGACGAAGAGCATGAGGCGTTCGAAACCGAGGCCGAAGCCGGCGTGGGGGCAGGTGCCGTAGCGACGGGTGTCGAGGTACCACCACATGTCTTTCATGGGTATGTTGCGCTCGTTAATGGAGGCCAGCAGCTTGTCGTAGCTTTCTTCGCGCACTGAGCCGCCAATGATTTCGCCAATTTGCGGGAAGAGGACGTCGGTGCCTTGAACGGTTTTGCCGTCGGCGTTCTGCTTCATGTAGAAGGCTTTGATGTCCTTGGGGTAGTCAATCATGATGACGGGACGTTTGAAGTGTTCCTCCACAAGGTAGCGTTCGTGTTCGCTGGCGAGGTCGGCACCCCAGAAGACGGGGAATTCGAACTTGTGGCCGTTTTTGACGGCTTCTTCCAGAATGCGGACGCCTTCGGTGTAGGGCAGGCGTACGAAGTCGGTGTCGACGACGCTGCGGAGACGTTCGATGAGGCCTTTGTCGATCATGTTGTTGAGGAACTGAAGGTCGTCGGCACAGTGGTCGAGGGCCCAGCGGACGCAGTATTTGATGAACTCCTCTTCGAGGGCGGTGAGGTCGTCGAGGTCGTAGAAGGCCATTTCGGGTTCAATCATCCAAAACTCGGCAAGGTGGCGCGGCGTGTTGCTGTTCTCGGCACGGAAGGTGGGTCCGAAGGTGTATATCTTACCGAGAGCGGTGGCACCGAGTTCGCCTTCGAGCTGTCCGCTCACAGTGAGGGCAGTCTGTTTGCCGAAGAAGTCCTGCTCATAGTCGATGCTGCCGTCTTCCTTGCGGGGAGGATTCTTCAAGTCGAGTGTGGTCACTTGGAACATCTCGCCGGCACCCTCGCAGTCGGAGGCGGTGATAAGAGGCGTGTGGAAATAGAAGAAGCCGCGCTCGTGGAAGAAGGTGTGGATGGCGTAGGCCATATTGTGGCGGATGCGGCAGATGGCTCCAAAGGTGTTGGTGCGGGGGCGGAGGTGCCCAATCTCACGCAGAAACTCCATAGAGTGACCTTTCTTCTGCAGGGGATAGGTGTTGGGGTCGGCTTCGCCGTAGAGGACGATGTCCTGGGCTTGGATTTCGACATTTTGGCCAGCACCTTGCGACTTGACCAACTTGCCGTCGACGCTGATGCATGCACCGGTTGTGATGCGGCGGAGCAGGTCGTCGTCGAAGTTGGCGAGGTCTACAACGATTTGTATGTTGTTAATGGTGGATCCGTCGTTGAGGGCAATGAAAGCCACGTTCTTGTTGCCACGCTTGGTGCGTACCCAGCCTTTGACATTGATGGTTGTATCTATGAGGGGTTCGACAGTGTCGAGGAAAAGATGGTTGATTTCTATCCGTTTCATGTACTGCTTAGTTTGATTGTTGTATGTGATGGTGTTGATTATTTCTTGGTTTTCTTAACTTTGTTGACTTTGGTGAGTTCGGCCAGTTCCACATCGGAGGCGAATTTTACGATGCGGTCCTGCTGGTCGCGTTGGCAGATAAGAATTGTTTTGTCGTCACCAGCCACTATGTAGTTGTCCAGCCCTTGGACGATGATGGTCTTGTCGGTAGGTATGTGGATTACCGAGTTGGACACTTCGTAGGCGAAGACCTTGCCGGAGATGATGCCGTTGCCGTTGTTGTCGTGCTGGCAGGTGTTGTAGAGTGAGTCCCACGACTCAACGTCCGACCATCCAAAGGAGGCCTCAAGGACGTAGACGTTTTCAGCATGTTCCATGATACCAAAGTCGATGGAGATGGCTTCGCTGAGGGAGTAGATGCGGTCGAGTTCGATGGCAGGGGTCTCAGGAGTGATGGAGAAGAAGCTTTTGGCGATATTGGGCAGGAAGGTGCGGAAGGCTTTGCGCAATGTGGGCAGCCTCCAGATGAAGATGCCGGCGTTCCAGAAGAACTCGCCGGTGGCGATGAACTGGCGCGCCATTTCCAACGGGGGTTTCTCGGTGAAGGTGACTATTTTGTGTAGGTTGTTGGCCTTGGGCAGTGCGGGTTCTTCGGCAAACTGGATGTAGCCGTATTTGATGTTGGGGGTGGTGGGGCGGACACCGATGGTGACAATGCAGTCGTGTTTGCTGGTGATGGCCAAGGCCTGCTCGATGTCTTTCTCAAACCGTTCCTGTCCGAAGATAGCATGGTCGGAGGGGGTGACGATGATGTTGGCCTTGGGGTTCATGTTGTGGATGATGGACGCGGCATAGGCGATGCAGGGGGCGGTGTTGCGGCGGGTGGGCTCGCTTAGCACCTGATAGGGGGCCAGCCCCTTTATCTGCTCCCGTACGCGGTCGGCATAGAGCTCGCCTGTGACAATGATGATGTTCTCGCGAGGGCATAGGTTCTCGAAGCGTTGGAAAGTGTCCTGCAGCATAGAATGGCCATTGCCAAGGATGTCAATAAACTGCTTGGGATTATTGGCTTTGCAAATGGGCCAGAACCGACTGCCGAAGCCGCCTGCCATTATGATGCAATAGGTGTTGTTGTTCAATGGTGTTGTTTTTTTGATGATTAATATGGTGGCTTATACACTTACTTCTCCTTTGATGTGGGGGTGTGGGTTGTAGTTCTCAAGTGTGAAGTCGTCATAGTCAAAATCAAAGATATTCTTCTTTTCAGGGTTAATCTTCATGGTGGGAAGAGGGCGTGGGTCGCGGGTGAGTTGAAGGCGGCATTGGTCGATGTGGTTGTTATAGATATGAGCATCGCCTAAGGTGTGGATAAAGTCGCCGCAGCGGAGGCCGCAGGATTGTGCTATCATCATGGTGAAGAGCGCGTAGGATGCAATGTTGAAAGGCACGCCGAGGAAGATGTCGGCAGAACGCTGGTAGAGCTGGCAGCTGAGCCGGCCGTCGGCCACGTAGAATTGAAAAAGGATATGGCAGGGTGGGAGGTGCATCTGCTCCAGTTCGCCCACATTCCAAGCCGAGACAATCAGTCGGCGGGAGTCGGGATTGTTCTTTATCTCGTTGATGAGGTTGCTGATTTGGTCTACATGGGACCCGTCAGCGCATCCCCAGGAACGCCACTGGCGGCCGTAGATAGGACCCAGGTCGCCGTCGGAGCCGGCCCACTCGTCCCAAATACTCACTTTGTGGTCGTGGAGGTATTGCACATTGGTGTCACCACGAAGAAACCACAGCAGTTCATATATGATGGAGCGGAGGTGCAGCTTTTTGGTCGTCAGCAGCGGAAATCCGTCGTCTAGATGAAAACGCATCTGATAGCCAAAGGTGCTGATAGTGCCGGTGCCGGTACGGTCATGTTTGGCCACACCAATATTGAGCACATGCTGCAATAGGTCAAGATATTGTTTCATTCGATAGTGCGTTGTTGCTATTTCTATAACGAAGAATTGATAATAATAGTATTATCATTATAGAAAAAAATGCGTGGTAGTAGTTGCTGGCCTGTATGTCATTGGGGAATAAATTGTTATTAAGGAGGCTTCTAAAATTGCCCCAAAGGGGCAAACTCTCAATAATCCCGCACTCATCGTGTGGGCTTTATCAAGCAAAAACATCTCAGCGTGCCGAAGGTACGCGCTCTCAAAAACAAATCAATAGAACCCACCAATGTTATTTATTCTTCTTGAACAAAAAAGGTTAGTGAGGGAATTTGATGGAAAAATATGCGGTGCGAAGGGATTTTTCTTGAAAAGAATGTTGTATTTTTGCACCGTCAAGTAAAAGAAATGTTTGTTGAAAACTACCAAGATATGACTAAAGTCTGTATGATTTCCCTGAAAAGTTGCCTGCGGCACACCCTTTTTGTTATGGGGTTACTGCTTATGTTGCCTCTCAATGCTCAGAATACCGGCACCCCTCAGGCAGTGCCTCAGAATCCGCGATTTCAGTTCGAAGGTTATAGTCAATCCAATGTCAATCCGTTGCGACTTTTTGGTAGCCCGTTCTGCAACCATTTCGCAGAGTTCAAGTATTTTGGAGGATGGGACGATTATGGAATAGGTGTGAGCTATTCTTATCTTCCTGAGTTATGGGGAGGCCATGTCACCGCTTATGTGGGCGAAATGTCATACTCCATACTGGCAGGAGCAGAGTACAGGCTTTCAAAGCCGTGGAATGACTTCGACTGGCATGTGTATGGCAGTTTGGGGGTGCGTCGGAGTCATTATATGGGAGCCTCCACCCGTCCGTTAGCGGAATTGGGCTTAAGGGTGGCCAGTGGGGGGCCTGAGAACGGATTCTGCTTTAGCAGCGGCACCCTTGGGGTGATGTATGATGGCCGGGATGCCTTCGTCACCATAGGCTTTGGCTTGTCCATCGCCGCATTGGCATCGGCATTTCTCCTATTGGGAATATAACTGAGAGGGATAAAAAGCACAAAAGTCCGCAACCATGTTACGGACTTTTGTGCTTGAAGAGAATGATTGTTTAAATCAGACCCTTGCCTGCTTTGAACTTGGCTGATTTCTTAGCAGCGATTTTGATAGACTTGCCTGTGCGCGGGTTGCGGCCGGTGCGGGCAGGCTTGTTAACAACGCTGAAAGTGCCAAAGCCGATGAGGGTGATTTTGTCACCTTTGGCCAGTTGTCCTTTTACGACATCGACATAAGCGTTCAAGGCTTTGCCAGCATCGACTTTTGTTAATCCAGCTTTCTCTGCCATTGCGGCAATCAATTCGGTTTTGTTCATAATGATAAATTTTATAGGTTTTTTATTGTTTTTTCGGCTGCAAATATAATACTTTTTTGCTGCATTCAGAAAAAAAACAAAAGAAATTATATGTTAATTTTTTCGCTTGTGTTTTATGTTGTTATTTTCCAATCCGTTATGTTGTACCCACGGAGGAATTCTTGAATAGAAATTCTTCGTTTTCCACTTAGCTGGAGACTCAAAATCTTGATAAATCCGTCCTTTACACCTATTTTTTGAAAGCTTTTGTTGTCGGTGATGATTTCTCCGACTGTACTGCTGTCGGAGGGCTCGAATTCTACCTGATAGATTTTGAAGTGCTGTACCATATTCTTATCGTCCAGCATCTGCATGGTGGCAGCAGGGTAGGGTGCGAGACCTCGTACAAAGTTCACTATCTCGTTGCCTGATTGTTGCCATTGGATTGCGCAGTCGGGCTTGAAGATTTTCGGTGCAGGCCGCAAGTCTGCTATGGCGGGCTGCGGTTTGGGTTTGAGGGTGTTGTCGGCAAGTCCTTCTAGTGTTTGAACGACTAGTCGGCTGCCAATCTCTGCCAGCCGGTCGTGAAGGCTTTCGGCGTTGTCCTCAGGGGTGATGGGGGTGGACTCTTGCAGTAGTATGCCGCCTTCGTCGATATGTTCGTTGAGCATGAAGGTGGTGACGCCAGTTTCTTTTTCACCGTTGATGAGTGCCCAGTTGATGGGGGCCGCTCCGCGGTATTGGGGGAGCAGCGAGGCATGGAGGTTGAAAGTGCCTTTGGGCGGCATGGCCCAAATACTTTGGGGCAGCATGCGAAAAGCCACCACAACGAAAATGTCGGCACCCCAGGCCTTCAGGTCGTCTTGGAATTTGGGGTCGCGCAGTTTCTCTGGCTGAAGAAGGGGGAGGTTGTGGTCTAAGGCATATTGTTTGACGGGCGAGTAGGTGACCTTGAGGCCGCGGCCAGTTTGGCGGTCAGGCACGGTGACGACACCCACGACATGGTGGCCGGCCTCGCATATTGCATGGAGGGAGGTGACTGCGAAGTCGGGAGTGCCCATAAAGACAATGTTCATAGTACAGGGTTAAGGGTGGATGATTGATGTTGAAAGCTCAGCGGACACGGAGCCGCTGGCCCGACGATGGCTTTTTCATA
The DNA here is from genome assembly GCA_017441565.1 of Bacteroidales bacterium. Lineage (GTDB taxonomy): Bacteria > Bacteroidota > Bacteroidia > Bacteroidales > P3 > Colimorpha. Next base: position 34,888 of record JAFRXG010000071.1, read on the forward strand.
TCGGGATTGAGCTCCTTGATTTTATCAGAAGTGGTGTAGTTGCGTTTGGCAAAATTGTCTAGCGATTCGCCCTTCTTAAGGGTGGCGTATACTGGTTTGTTGCTCTTGGCACGTCGGGTCGGGGCTTGGTCCTCGGGGATGATGCTTTTGTCGGCTTTATATGCCAACGCTTCGCCGCTGCGAGGCTTGCGGATGCCGAAGTAAGTCTTGTCGAGGTAGAGACGGCGGGTGCGGAGCGAGTAATTGGAGAAATCCAATATCCATTCGGGGTCAAAGGGTTCGTATTGGAAGCGCACCTCGAAATGAAGGTGTGGCCCAGTGGAGCGACCGGTGCTTCCGCCTAGGCCGAGCACCTGGCCTGCTGCAACCACCTGCATGGGTTTGACGTTGATTTTGGAAAGGTGGCCATAGACCGTTTCCAGACCGTTGTAGTGGCGTACCACCACTAGGTTGCCGTATGCGCCCATAGGCCGGGCGATGCGTACCACCCCGTTGAAAGCACAATGGACCGGCTCGCCCATATTCAGGCGGATATCCACTCCGCGGTGGGGTCGGTTCCATCGCCAGCCGTAGGGGGAGGTGATGATGTTCTTGATTGGGAAGCAGAACTTTTCGTTGTCTTTGAGCAGATAGATAGATATCTCGTCAGGCAGGGAGTCCATGGAGTGGTTGACCAGCCTGACATGCGAACCCGACAGGTTGCGGCCATACCATAAGGCTGATGGTGGGGGCAGGGTGGCGTTGTACATGATGTCGATATACTCATCACCACGAGCCAGGGCGGTATCAATGACATTGGGGTCTGGACCGGGTTCATGTATCTCAAGGGCTCCTTCGTTTTGCCGAGGGGTGGCGTTGGCCTTGCTTTTGGAACCGGCTTGTGTGCGGGTTTTCACCTGCCCTTCTCGTATACGGGCATTGACGATAGAATCGAAGTAGCTCTGCTTTGCGGGCTGTTGTCCGAGAGCGAGTCCGGGTAGCGAGAGAAGAACCATCCACACAATAACTTTGAGGCTGCGGCGTAGGCGGCAGATGGGGATGCCGAGCATGTCGCGATATTTGGCCACAGTGCGGCGAGCCACAGGGTAGCCTTTCTCATTGAGTATTTTGGCTAGTGCCTCATCGCTCAGCGGATTGCGCTTGTCTTCTGCGTCCACTGTGTCGCGTAGCAGTTGGCGTATGGTCTCCGTGGCCACCTCTTCCCCTTCATCGTTGACGATGGAGTGGGAGAAGCAGTCTTTGAGTAGGAAGGTGCCGAATTCGGTCTGTACATATTTGCTGTTGACCACGCGTGAGATGGTGGAGAGGTCGTAACCGGTGGCTTCGGCTATGTCACGCTGTAGAAGGGGGGCCAGGTCGGCATTGTCGCCGGTGAGGAAGAATCGGTGTTGGCGGCGGAGGATGGCCTTCATAACACGCAGCATGGTCATCTGTCTCATCTGGAGCGTGTCGATGAGCAGCTGTGCGCTGTCCGAGTTCTCACGCAGGAAGTCGATGGTCTCCTTTTCTCCCCGTGAGGGATGGCTGAGTGAAGAGAACTGCTGGAGCATCTCCTGGTAGTATTGGTTCATCTGCAGCTGGGGCAGATGGGTGTCGTTGAGCATCAGTTGCAGCTCGTTGTCGTGCCGCGTGACGATGAAGTCGGGAACGATGTAATGGGCATGCGATTCTTCGCTCTGCCCCGCTCCCGGTTTGGGGTTGAGCCGCCGGATGCGTTCGATGGCAGCGTTGAGCTGCTGCTCGTCAAGGTGGAGCGACTCCATCAACTTTTCATAATTATGGTTGACAAAGAGGTCGAAGCCATGCTCTATGACCGAGGTGGCTGTGAGGGTGGCGTCGTCTTGCTCTTCGGCTCTGTGCAGCTGAATGGCCAGGCACTCCTGAAGGTTGCGTGCGGCTATACCGGGAGGGTCAAGTTGCTGTACGATTGTCAGCACATCAATGACCTCCTGTGGCGACACTTCGATACCTTGGGTAAATGCTAGGTCGTTGGAAATAAGGTCAGTGCTGCGAGTTACGTAGCCGGCGTCGTCGATGCTGCCAATGATTTCTTGTGCTATGGCCATTTGCCTGGCCGAAAGGTCTTTCAGTGCTAGCTGGCTGCTGAGGAGGTCGAAGAATGAGGTCTCTGAAACCAGGACGGTTCCTACAGAGTCGATGTTCTTGTCACGTTCCTGTCGCTCGCGATAACTGTAGTCGTCGTCATCGGTGTCGATGCTTATCAGGTCATCGCGTTCGTCATCGTCGTTGTCCTCATGCTGTAGGGCGTCAAGGCTGTCCGCAGTGGAGGGTATGTCTTCCAGAAGTGGGTTTTTCTCTACCTCTTCTTTGATACGCTGTTCCAACGCAGTAACGGGCAGCTGTACAAGTTGCATGAGCAATATTTGTTGCGGGGAGAGCTTCTGCTGAAGCTTCATAGTCTGACGTTGGGCATTTTTCATAGTAGTTCGGAATCCAGGGTTGACACCTATACGAAAGGGGACTGGATTCTTCATAATAACTACATTTCAGCCAAAATATTATTCGTCAGGAGCAAAAAAATTGTCAGAGAAATTGAGAAGGTATACTTTCTCGGTCGCTCGGGTGATGGCGGTGTAAAGCCAGCGAAGGTATTCACGGTCTATCATCTCGTCGGTCAGATATCCTTGGTCGATGATGACTGTGCGCCATTGCCCGCCCTGGGTCTTGTGGCAGGTAAGGGCGTAAGAGAATTTGATTTGTAGGGCATTGTAGTAAGGGTTCTCTCGTATTGCCCGTAGGCGGTCAACCTTGCGGGGAATGTCGGCATAGTCCTCCGCCACGGCTTCGTATAGACGTTGCGACTCCTCCGACGTAAGGGAGGGGGATTCGCTGTGGAGTGTCTCGAGAAGCATCTTGCAGTCCTGCGGTGGGGCATCGGGATAGTCCACAAAGCGTATGGTGGCATCGACAAAATGAAATCCATAGAGCTCCTGATGGTTTCGTATGCTTTGGACCTCTACGATGTCGCCGTTGGCGATGAAGCCCAGCTCGCTCTCAGTGTCAAGCCAGTAGTAGTTGTTCTTGACAACCATCAGGTAGTCCCCCGCGTTTACCTCTTCTTCGCGGAAGAGTATGCGGTTGCGTATCGCCTGATTGAAAAGGTTGGCCCGTTTGTTGCTACGTGTGATAATGGACACATCTTCGATGGAGCAGCCGCTATATTCTTTGTTGAGGGTCTCTTCGAGGTCTGCCCCTGCGAGTCGTAAGATGTCGTGGCATCCATTCAGGTCGAAAAGGGGCAGCACGGGGGAGTCGCCCTCCGACAGCTGCATCAGGTTGTGCCGAAGCATGGTGGCATTGAGTAGGATGCCTGAAAGGTGCTGCTGGCGCACCACTTCGGTGAGGCAGCAATGGTGGATTTTGAGCGGGGTGAAGGCTCGGAGGCACTCTAGGTTCAGTGCGGGGCTTTCGGTGGAGCCGACAGGGGGCAGCTGTGCGTCGTCCCCAATGAGCATCAGGCGGCAATGACTGCCTTCGGTCACATACTCTATCAAGTCTTCCAGCAGGTTGCGGTGGCCGCTGACCCCTTCGTCTGCCAGCCCTATCATTGATGCCTCGTCTACTATGAAAAGGGTGTAGGTGTGCTTATTGAGCGCACGAGCCGTGTGAACCATCCCATCGGGGCCTGTAAAAGTCTGATAAATCTTCTTATGTATGGTAAATGCGGGTTTGCCAGAATAACCTGCCAGCACTTTGGCCGCCCGTCCGGTAGGGGCGAGGAGGAGGGTCTTGATGTGCAAGGCCGCGGCCGACTGTATGAGGGCGCTTACGAGGGTGGTCTTGCCAGTCCCGGCATATCCTCGAAGCACATAGGCCGCCATAGGGTCGGGGTCGTAAAGAAAATTCACCATCTCCTCGCATGCCTCCAGCTGCCCTTGGGTGGGTTGGTGCGGGAAATGGGAGAGGATATAGGTTACAACAGAATTCATGGCTTGGACCTTGCCGGATACAAAACCGCCGAAAGTAAAAGGGTTGAGACAAAAAAGGAGGTTCGCCCATTGAGGCGAATCTCCTTATATTTGGTTGATGTGTAACTTATTCAGCCGTAGGTTCAGGAGCTACGTCGGTTGCCACAGGAACATTGGAGGTGGCAGCAGGGGTGGCGGTCACACTCTTGGCAGCATTGACATCAACTTCAGTGGATATCTCGGTGTCGACAGTGTGGCGGGGAATTGCCATGGTGGCAGCCAACGAAAGAACTGCAACGGCAATAGCCAGACCCCAGGTGATTTTCTCGATGGTCTCAGTCGTCTTGCGGACGCCCATAATCTGGTTAGGGGCACTGAAGTTGGCGGCAAGACCACCACCTTTGGAATTCTGAATCAGCACAGCAACGGCCAAAAATAGGCATGCAATCAGGATGAGGATAACAATAAGGGTGTACATTTGTAATTATTGATTTATTTATTTTCTAATGTATTATTTTCTTCTGAAAGCAGCGTTTTCAACGCGTCAATTCGAACTGCAAAAGTACTACTTTTTTCGGGATTATTGAGTATTAATTTTTCATACATAGACAAAGCTTGCGCGTATTTTCCCTGTTTTTCTAACACAAGTGCAAGAGTCTCAGATTGCAACGCTTCGTTTGGAGAAATGCTTTTTTTAGCCAGTTCTTGTATCGGGACGGCAGAATAGTAGCTCTCAGAAAGCTCAATTCCGCCATCTTTTTCCAGAAAATTGGACAAAATGACGCTCTTGGGCGCAGTCTTAAACGAGACCTCCTGGTAAGAGTTTATGGCCTGTAGCACGTCGAAGGAGGCCTCGCTGTCCAAAGGTGCCGTCGGAGTGGGCGAGGACGCCGGATGGGCCTCGGAAACCGCTGGGGGGACTGTAGGGGCAGCAGGCTGGCTGCCCTGTTGTGCTGTTGGTCGAAGGCTGGGGATATTGTTGAGCTGTTCGTAAAGCCGGTCGGGCTGCTGCATATACAGCGCCACTCGGGGCAGTGCCTGTTTCTCCCACAATGCGGCCCCATTGGCTTTGTCTGCCAGAAGCGACAGCACCTGAAGCGGGGCAGAGAAGGGATATTTGTCCCGTTCCACTCTCAGTTCCTCCCATTCTTCGGGTGTCACCACGCCGGGGTGATCCATCAGTCGGCCAAAACTATTTTTATCCATTACATTAACAACTTTTTACGCCACAAAATGCGACTGCAAAGGTACATTTTTTTTTCCAACCGATAAAAAAAACATTTATTTTTTTGCTTAGAACTTTAAATACCAATCGATTGAATGATAGCGAAAGTATGATGTTTTATTTTTTTCTTGTCAATTGAAAAAAAAGTTGTACTTTTGCAACTCCAAAAAATGAGAAAAAATGAAAAGAACATTTCAACCATCACGCAGAAAAAGAGCTAATAAGCATGGTTTCCGTCAGAGAATGTCCACCGCAAACGGAAGGAAAGTTTTGGCAGCACGCCGCAGAAAAGGCAGAAAAAAGCTGACTGTTTCCGACGAGCGATAAAAAAAACTCACCATCGGATCCAAGTATAGACTCTTTGCAAAGAGAAAAGAAGTATTGTGCTGCAGTACTTCTTTTTTTTCACCCACTCTTCAATGCTCCCGTTGCACGAGGATAACCATAGTATCAATTACACAATGAGTAGAAAAAAAGAACAGCCGGTAATAGAGAATGTGCTCATCACCGACGTCGGTGCCGAGGGCAAGGCCGTCGCACATATCGACGGCATGGTCGTCTTCGTCCCCTTTGTGGTGCCGGGCGACATCGTAGATGTCAAGATACTCAAGAAGAAAAAGAAATATGCCGAGGGCCGCGCGGTGAATGTCAAACACTATAGCGACAAGCGTGCCACCCCCCAATGCCCCCACTTCGGCACCTGTGGCGGCTGCCGTTGGCAGAACCTCCTATACGACCAGCAGCTCGCTGCCAAGCAGCAGCAGGTTCGCGACAACCTCGAACGGCTCGGACACATCGACTGCCAGGGCATGCTGCCCATCTGTGGCTCCGAAGAAATATTCTACTATCGCAACAAACTGGAATTCACTTTCTCCACCCGTGCGTGGCACGAACTGCCACCAGCCAAGGACGCTGGTGCCGGCTCCGAGGGTGAAAACAAGCCCGACGGAGCCCTGGGATTCCACATCCCGACCCTTTTTGACAAAGTGTTGAACATCGAGCATTGCGCCCTCCAGCAGAACCTGAGCAACCAGATACGTCTCTCGGTGCGCGATTATGCCGAAGTGCACGCCCTACCTTATTACGATATACGCAACCACACCGGTTGTCTCCGCAACCTTATCATCCGCAACTCCAGCACCGGCGAGTGGATGGTGGTGCTTGTCATTGCGGAATACTACCCCGGATGGGAAGGCCTCATGGAACACCTGCGCGACCAGTTCCCTCAAATCACCTCGCTGCAATATATCTTTAACAATAAGATGAACGACGCCTATGCCGACCTCCCCTCCGTAACATTCTCCGGCAGCGACCACCTCACCGAAACCATGAAGGGCTACAATGGCGCCCCCGACCTCCATTTCACCATACGCCCCCAGACCTTCTATCAGACCAACTCGCGCCAAGCCCAGCGGCTTTACAGCTTTGTGGCCCAATTTGCCGAGGTGACCCCCGACGACGTGGTCTACGACCTCTACACCGGCACCGGCACCATCGCGCTCTTCTTGGCCCACCTCTGCCGCCGTGTCGTAGGCATCGAATATGTCGAGGACTCCGTGGTGGCAGCCCGCGAGAATGCCGTGCAGAACCACATCTCCAATGTCGAATTCCATTCCGGCGACATGGCCCAGGTCCTCACCTCCGACTTTGTGGCCTCCCACGGCCAACCCGGCATCGTCATCACCGACCCGCCCCGCGCCGGCATGCACGAAAAAGTGGTCCGGCAGCTGCTCGCCATGCAGCCCCGAAAGATAATATACGTCAGCTGCAACCCCGCCACACAGGCCCGCGACCTCGCTCTGCTGGCTGCCAAATACAAGGTGGCGCGCATCCAGCCAGTCGACATGTTCCCTCACACCCAACATGTCGAAAACATTGTCGAACTGATACTTTTTTGAAAAAAAAACCGCTATTTCAAAAAAAAATGCTATCTTTGCATATTGTAGTTCAGCATGCTGAACCACGTAAAATGCTATATAATATATTGATAATAAATAAATAAAAGATAAACAATTTAATCTTCAGAAGATGAAAAAAGCATTATTAAGTTTATTATTGGTCGCTGCTATCATGCCTCTTGCCATGTCTCAGAGCACGCTCCAGGTCGTCACCAACGATGTGTCTGCCTGCGGAACTTACACTTGGAACGTCAATGGCCAAACCTACACTTCGAGCAATGTGGTCACCTATATGGACGACGCTACCAACACGCTCTATGTGCTCAACCTTACAATCAACCATGTCTACTCCCTCAACGAAAACGTGGTGAGTGAGGATTGCTCTTACCAATGGCGTGGCATTGGCCGTTATCATTCCGGCACCTACTACGACACCGTCTTTGCCGACACCAATCTCGGTACTTGCGACAGTTTCTTTGTCGCTCATATTGTCATCCCCACCGCCGAGGTTAACACCATCCAGCAGGATGCCTGCGGTAGCTACGATTGGAATGGCACCACATACGATGCTTCGGGCAACTACTCCGACACCACCGAGCTGGTCAACCCCGATTCCTCCATCTGCTACCATATCGATGTCCTCGCCCTTAACATCGTCAACAGCCTGTCTGTGAGTGAGACCGTCAGCCATTGTGGCAACTACAATTGGTACGGCAGCACCTACACCCAGTCCGGCGCTTACATCCATGTGGAGACCAACGCCGACTCTACCTGCGACACCATCCATACCTTGAACCTCACCGTCGTTGTCGACACCGCCCGCACTCAAATCGACTCCGCCTGTGGCTATTACGTCTGGAATGTTACCCACGACACTCTCCGTACCACCGGCATCTTCGGCGCCGATGACACCAATGCCACCACAGGCTGTGTCACCTACCGCTCCATCAACCTTAAGATTAAAGAAATGCGCGAGCCTGTCAATGACACCTTCATGGTCGGTTGCAACGGCATCAACTTCACCGTCAGCTCCCTGGCTGGTAGCACCACCAAGAGGTTCTCTGTGGACACCCTCTTCGACACCAATCTGATTGACCGCCGCTGGACAAGATGCTACGACAGCACCATCCACCTCCATGTCACTATCAACATGTCCGGCCGTGACACCACCTATGTCAACGCTTGCGACAGCTTCCGTTGGGAAATGAACTCCCGCATCTATTATAACACTCCGACAACTTATCCTAGCTACGCCTTCGCTACCGACACCTTCGGCTGCGACAGCCTTATGTATCTTGCCCTCACCATCAAGAAAGCCCCCGTCATCTCCGCCATCAACGGCGAATGGCACCTCCATGCCGGCGACACAGCCAAGCTCTATCCCACCTGCACCGAAGGCGCCACCTATAAGTGGACCTATGGCAACCAGACCTCCACTGCCGACACCCTCATCATCCCCAATGTCCCCGGCAATGCCAACATGGATGTCTCGTTGGAAGCCACCCTCTTCTATCCTGCCGAAAACTTCTCCTGCTACGACACCAGCTGGATTACCATCGTCACCTTCGTAGGCATCGATGATGTTCAGGGCACACAGGTGAGCCTCTATCCCAACCCCACCGTCGGACAGCTCAACATCGAAAGCGCCGAAACCATCCGTGAAGTGACCATCTACAATGCCCTCGGCCAGCAGGTACTGAACAACTACCTCAGCACCAACAAGAGCCAGATGAACCTCTCCACCCTCTCCAAGGGCAACTACACCATGCGCATTATCCTGCAGAATGGTGAGACCATCGTGAGAAAATTTGTTATTACAAAATAGTTGTCTTTTCATTGGTGAACAAAGCGTTCGGCACGGTGTGTCGGACGCTTTTTATTGAACAATTATGAAATCCCCCGCAATTCTATCGCTCCTCTCGGTGCTACTCCTCCTCTCATGCTCATCCCGCCAGCCCATACGCATACAAGGAGAGGCCCAAGGTACCTATTACAACATCGCCTACTACGATGCACAGCAACGCAACCTCCAACCCCAAATAGACTCGTTGCTCGACGACTTCGACATGACCGCCTCCCTGTGGAAGGAAAGCTCCATCATCCGCAAGGTAAACCGTCACGAAGACACGCTCCTCAACGCCCTTTTCAGCGACCTCCTCTGCCACTCGCTCCAAATGGAAGAATACACTGCCGGAGCCTTTAACTGCAAGGTGGGCGCGCTGGTGAACCTTTACGGGTTCGGCTTCAAGAACAGGCAGGATGTCACCGACAGGCAGCTCGACAGCCTGCTCTCCCTCATCCGTCAGGGCAGCAGCTTTGTCAGCTGTGACAGCACCGTAAGCCTCACCCTGCCCCAGGGCATCGAACTCGACTTTAACGCCATTGCCCAAGGCTATGCCGTAGACCTCTTGGCCAGCCTGTTCGACAAGATGGGCATCTCCGACTACCTCATCGACGTGGGTGGCGAAGTGGTGGCCCGTGGCCGCAAGACCGACGGAACCCCATGGTTGGTGGGGATAGAAAAACCCTCAACGGACAAATACGACGACCGCACCCTCGAAACAGCCATCGCTCTGGAAGACTGTTCCGTCGTCACCTCAGGCAACTACCGTAAGTATTACGAGCAGGACGGCATCCGATACTCCCACACCATCGACCCCGCTACCGGCCGCCCCGTAAACCATTCGCTCCTCAGCGTCTCGGTGGTGAGTGGCAACGCTTGGTATGCCGATGCCATGGCCACCGCCTTTATGGTCATGGGACTGGACAAAAGCCTCCAGTTCATCCACGACCATCCCGAGAACAACGACATTCAAGCCGCCTTCTTCATCTATGATGACGACGGCGAATACAAGACCTTCGCCACCCCCCAATTCCAGCAACTTATCCGTTAGTCAACCCCTAAAACCTAAGTATAATGAAATCAATGACCGGCTTCGCCAAGAAGCAATGCATATTGCGCGACAGAACAATCACTATCGAAATCAAAACCCTCAACAGCAAAACCCTCGACCTTCTAATCAAAACCCCCGCATCGCTCCGTGCCAAGGACCTGGAGATACGCAGCATGCTCAACCGGCTGGAACGGGGCAAGGTAGATGTCCTCATCACCGAAGAACAGAGCGCATCCTCTTCCGCTCAACTCAATACCGACCTCCTCATTGAGCGTTACCAGCAGTCACAGGCCATGGCCGCACAGCTGGGATGTGGCTGCCAGCACCTCTTCGAAACCATATTGGCCATGCCCGACATCTGGACCCCCACCACCACCGACGAGCTGCAGGACGAAGAATGGCAGGCCATCGCTGCCACCATCTCTGAGGCCGTTGACGAGGTGGACCGCTCCCGCAAACATGAGGGCGAAATTCTCGCAAACGACTTCGTCAAACATATAGCCCTCATAGAGCAAAAACTCAACGACATACCACAATACGAAAGCCAGCGTATCGAAACGGCCAAAGAACGCCTTCGCCGCTATTTCGCCGAAAGCGCCATCAAAGAAGTCGACCCCAACCGCTTCGAGCAAGAACTCATCTACTATCTCGAAAAACTTGACATCACCGAAGAAAAGATACGCCTTGCCAAACACATCAACTATTTCCGCACCACCATGGAGCATGAGGAAGGCAGCGGCAAGAAACTCGGCTTCATCGCCCAGGAGATGGGTCGCGAAATCAACACCACAGGCTCCAAAGCCAACCATGTGGAAATACAGAAACTCGTCGTCGAGATGAAGGACGAGTTGGAGAAAATCAAAGAGCAGCTGGGCAACATACTCTAGCAGCTACCGTTCTACCCAATCCTACCCATTATTAGCCGATGCGGCTTCTATCCGCAGCATCGGCATACCTGTCGTTTACCAGCTCCGCCGAGGAACTGCCTAAGGGCCTTTTCTGAAAAATAAAAGTTGTTCGTAAGATTTTCCTAGGATGTGCAATCCTTAAATAATTCCTATACTTAGTCTTCATTGTGCGGAGTTGTGGCGTTGTCGATCCCTCGGCGGGGTACTGTCTGGCGGGGATGCTTGTCTGGGGGGGATGCTTGTCTGGCGGGGATGCTTGTATGGCGGGGATGCTTGTTTGGCGGGGATGCTTGTTTGGCGGGGATGCTTGTTTGGCGGGGATGCTTGTTTGGCGGGGATGCTTGTTTGGCAGGGATGCTTGTTTGGCGGGGGTGCTTGTCTGGCGGGGATGCTTGTTTGGCGGGGATGCTTGTTTGGCGGGGATGCTTGTTTGGCAGGGATGCTTGTTTGGCGGGGATGCTTGTTTGGAGGGGATGCTTGTTTGGCGGGGATGCTTGTTTGGCGGGGATGCTTGTTTGGCAGGGATGCTTGTTTGGCGGGGGATTTTTTTTGTTCATTATTTGGGGGCATGGTCTGCCATAGGTGGTGCCTCGTGCCTTTGGTGCGGTCGCTGGGTGCAGAAAGTGTAAAAGAAAAGGGCATCCTTGCGGACGCCCTCCTCTTGAGAAATATTCGTTATTATGAAAAGATTAGCGAACGATGAGTTTTTCAACTTTGCTGAATTTGTCGTTGGTGATGCGGACGAAGTAGGCACCCTTGGCGAGGTTGCTGAGGTGGATGACCTGAGCATTTTCAGCATTGATGTTTTGGTTGTAGACCACGCGGCCGCTCATGTCGATGAGCATGCAGTTGACCATGCCGGTGACACCTTCGATGTTGAGGTTGACAACAGAGGTGGCGGGGTTGGGCTGGAGGTTCATGCGAACGCCAGCGGCAACGGGATCGATGGACTGGGGCTCACTCGGCTCGTGGAAGATGAAGTGGATGGTGTGGTCTTCGGTCACATTGACGAAGGAGTACTGATAAGCACTGGTGTTGGAGGCGGAGTCGTAGTAGTATTTCAGGTTGTTGTCACCCTGTTCGGTATTTTCGTCCCAGGGCTGAACTTCCACGCCGTCGATGATAACGGTGGCGGTGCAGTAAGCGTCGGTGCTACCGGTGATGGTGGCGGTGGAGCCGTCAGCAGGTGTGATAGTGACACCGCAAGCGGGCTGGCCAGCATAGGCTGCATCACCGTAATCGGTGGAGTCGCAGGTGATGGAAATGTTGTGACGCTGGATTTCCTGACGAGGTCCGACAATCATACGGATCATAGGATTGGTCTCGTTGTAGTAGGCGAAAGTGCTAGCGCTGTTAGTTCCACCGTAAGAAGGATCATAGATGTAGTTCTGATACTGATTGCGGGGGAACCAGTTGGCAAATTTGGCGGTAGACTCATCGTTGCGGAAGTAGATGATGGTGTCGTAGCGGTCAGGACGAGTGGGGGAGGCTACGCGGTAGCGGCCCAGAGCTTCGTGAGCGAGAGCGAAGAAACCATCTTCTTCCATGCTGTAACCAATACGATAGCTGGTGTTGGGTTCAAGAGCGGGCTGTTCGGGGAAGGGGATGTAGATGGTGTTGTAGTTGCCGAGGTCGAGCCAACCGGCGCTGTTGCGGCCGATGATGGTGCTGTCGTTGACATCGTCGTTGGTGATGGTCTTCACGTTAGCACCAGTGAGGATACTAGGCATGTAGACAGAGCTGACATCGAAGGAGTCCCAAGAGAGGACAGCGGAAATCTTGGAACCGCTGTTGTAGAAGTTGGTAACAGGGGAAGCAACGAGCTCAACACCGTGGATGACCCAGTCAGCGGGGACTTCGGCATCGGTGGTGTAGCGGGTGTTGACCATGTAGCCAGATTCATAGTAGTGAACATCGTCAGGATCTTCGGTGACATACCAATTGCCTCCTACCTGGACGTAGCCATACAGCCAGTAGTTGTCGGGATAGTAGACCAGAACGCCGTTATCGTGGCCCCAACGGTATTTGTTGCCGTCGAAAGCATTGTTCACGCGATAGTAGAAAGTGTCGTAGTAGATGGTGACGCTGTCGCTGGAGACAGTAGCATAGATGTAGTTGTCACCTAAAGTGTTGGTGGGCAGGTCGGAACCGGAGCCATGACCAGTTTGGCCAAAGCCGTACCAGCCGCGATATTCCATGGAGTCAGCAAAAATCCAGCCCTGACGGTCGACGATGACTTCTTTGGAGTTGTCAATGCTCAGAGATCCGTTGTTGTAGGCGTCAATCTCGGTGGCAACATCCTGAGTGGCGTTGAGGTGGTAGAGCTTGGCGTTGATGTTGTTCTGGTTTATGTAACCAATGTTCTTGATTTGGGAGTACCAGGCGGGGTTGATTTTCAGACCCTGAGGGATGATGGAGTAGTTACCCTCGACATATTCTTCGGGAGCATATTTCTTGATACGGTTGGGGCCACCGGCAGTGAGCTTGACATCGTCGAGCATCCAGTAGTAGCCGTAAGTTTCGCGGTTGCTGTTGAGGGATTTGTAGCGAATGCGGACGCCGAGGTTGGGAGAACCAGCAGCAGCGGTGGGCAGGGTGTTGGTGTACATGCCCCAGAGAGCACCGTTGACTTCCACATCGATACCGCGGATGTTGATTTCCATTTCATTCCAGGTAGTGCGGTTGCCGCTACCGTTGACGTTGTAGTCGATGTAGCAGTTGTCGTAGTATTTACGATAGTACTGGAAAATGGTGACATCGACGACATTGGCAGCGGTGACATCAATGCTGTCGAAAAGGATGTAGGCGTTGAAGTTACCGGAGTTTGTAGCGCTCTGGTCGTACATGGACATCATCATGAAGCCGTTCTCAGCAGAAGAAACAGCGGTGTCGGCATAGTTTACCAGATAAGAATAGAAGGTTTCCCATCCGCCAAAATAGGACTGTAACAGGCGGGGATAGGTGTTGGCGGCAAGAACGAAGGTGGCGGAGTCGACGTTCGGCCAACGACGCCACTGTGCATAGTCGTAGTTTTGGCCATGGCCTTCGAGGCCGCCGACGATAGTGCCAGTAGAGTAGTTAGAGTTGGCTACGCTAAAGTCGCAGGTGAAAAGAACAGGGTCATCTTTGGTGAAGATGGAGCTGCCATAGTGTTGCTGTTCCGAAGAAACAGTGGTGGCTGCTTTTTTGATCTCTCCCTTCATGCGAGGAGTAGCGGTCTGTGCAAAAACAAAGGTTGCGCACAGAGCAAAAGTGAGAACCATTAATGTTTTTTTCATTGTTGTTTGTGATTTTGATGAATAAATTAATTTCTCTTTCGTGTGTACAAAACCCTCTTTCATAGTGTCTTGAGACAATAATCGGAGACCTTTGGACGTTGTTTAAATACGATGCAAATATATACCATTTTTTTGACATGGAAAATTTTTTTTTCGTTTTTAATGTTTTTTCACCATTTGCGCGGGCTTCGAATAGGCGGGCGAGGGAGGCCTGGGCATGGCTGTAGGCGGTGTTTTTTGGACTGGCGGGCGGAAATCTTATGGGTCGTGTACAATAAAAAAAGGAAAATGTAGTTATGAGGTATCGATAAGTATGATTGCCTAATGAAGAAATTGTATTACATATTTATTTTTGTATTGTTGCTTTCTGCATGTGGAGGGAGCAAGAAGATGGAGGTTGACGGACGCTATAAGCGCAAGCCCATAGTGGAGGTGACGGCCCGTGAGTTGGAGGTGGAAGGCGCAATGATTGATGCCACCACACAGCATCTGTTGGGCAACCGCGAGGAGGCAGTGGCGCAGTTTTTGAAGATACTGAGGGATTCGGCCAATTACGCGCCGGCCCATTATGAGCTGGGGCGCATCTATCTGTCGATGGGATGGCTGGACAGTGCGCTGGCCCACACCCAGCAGGCTTACCGTCTGGGGCCGGACAATGTGTGGTACGAGTTGCTGCTGACCAAGGTGTATGAGCGGCGGCAGGATGGGAAGAATCTGTTGGCAACATGGGAGGATATTGTGAAGCGGCATCCCGACCAGGTGGATTATTACTATGATTTGTCCAACGCCTACCTGATGACTGGCAATGTGCAGGGGAGTATAGAGGTGCTGGACCGTGTGGAGCACCGTTTTGGGGTTACCGAGGCGGTATCGTTGCAGAAGCAGAAGCTATGGATGGCAATAGAGAAGCCCGACAAGGCCCGGAAGGAACTGGAACGTCTGGCCGAGGCCCTGCCCAACGAGAACCGCTACAACGCCATTCTGGCCGAGAGCTATATGGCAGAGAAGAGTTATGCCAAGGCGCTGCCTTACTATGAACGGATACTGGCCGCGTCGCCCGATGATGAGAACATACATATTGCATTGGCCTCGTGCTACCTGTCTATGGGCAACCTGGCTCAGACCTACAGCCACATCAGGCAGGGGCTTGCCAATAGGAATATCGACTGTCTGCACAAGCTGATGTTTCTTGCCGAGTTTATGCGCGACAAGAAGTTTTTTGCCGCCTACAGCAGGGTCTGTTTCCTCATGGCCGACACGCTGGCCGCGGGCTGCGGAGCCGAGGGCGGGCATCATTTCCTGTATGGTCAGATGCTGGCCGCCCAAGAGTGGTATGCCGAGGCTGCGGAGCAGTTTTGGATTCACCTCTCGCAGGATAAGAGCCAGTATGCAGCGTGGGAGGCCCTGTTGATTTGCGAGTCGAAGAGCACGCCTGATTCGCCGCAACTGCTGGAGCATGCCCGCGAGGCCGCCGAGTTGTTCCCCCTGCACCTCAGGCCCTATCTGGTTTTGGCCCAGTGCTATTTGTCGCAAGGGGACTGCAAGATGGCTGTGCAGTATATAGGGCGGGCGTTGATGGTGTCGCCCAATGACGCCGCCACGAATGAGTTGAACTATAAAATCAAGCAACAATGTCAAAACGTCGATTAGCAATTGTGGCCATGGCCGGGCTGATGGTGGCGATGACTGGCTGCATCAGCCACCGGTCGTCGACCCGTAGTAGCTCGCCCGGGGTAAGGGTGGATGTCCCGAGCGGCACGTCGTCGCACTACACCCCCCATTATTATACGACCAATTTCACCTGTACGGCCCAGGGGATGACGGCCAACGGGCAGCTGCGGCTGCAGCCCGACAGCGTGTTGTGGGCCAGCGCGTCGAAGGTGATAGAGCTGGGACGCGCCTGCCTTACGAAGGATTCGGTGGTGGTGTATGTGAAGGTGAGCGGCCGTTGTTTCCGCGGCACGTATGACGACCTCTACCGCCGTTATCATTACCGAACCACATTCCAGGACGCGGTGAAGATGGTGACGGCAGACGATGCCGAGCAGCAGATTGCCGCCCTGATTAAGGCGTTCAACTTGGATGCCACGGTGGAGCTGGACCCGTGGCAGCAGGTGGACAAGCTCAAGTTCCCTTTTACGGTTCCATCAAACGTTAAACCTCTCTGATATGAAGAAGATTCTTTTCCTCCTCGTGTGCCTCCCCTTCGTGGTGGGAGCCCAGACACAGCCTGAGCAAGAGGTGTCGGTGCCTATGACATTCGACACCGTCGGGGCAGACACTGCGCGGGCTGTCAGGATAGTGAACAATTATCTGGACATTATCAACTTTATGAACGATAAGACCGACAGCGTGCTGTTTGTCACCAGCTATGTGGTAGACCAGACCCATCCCGAGGACACGATGGTTATCTACCGATGGTATAAGGCGCCCCACTATACACGGATAGAGATATGGGACAAAGGCAAGCTGGATGACGGCTATTACACCGACGGCACGGGCATTTTCCGCGGTTTCCACAGGGGGCGCCGCGAGTGGGCCGATATGACGCAGAATTCGGTTTACAACGTCGTTATATCGCTCGACATCCGCGGCTCGCTGTATGATTGGAGGAGCAAGGGGTCGGAGCTTTACTATGCCGGCGAGTTCAACTACAAAGGGCGTCCGCTGGACCGAGTGTTTGTGGTGTCACCGGCTTCGTTCGACCGCTACTATTTCTTTGAGCGGACGACCGGGCTGCTGACCATGATGGTAGAAGATATTCATTTCTTCGGTGGCGATACACCGCGCGAGGGTGCCTACCGGGTGGATTGGAGGGCATGGAGCGAGTTCGCCCCAGTGCATGGGCATTATCTGCCCACGGTGGAGTCCTACAGGGTAGGGGAGCAGGTGGTGGTCATCAGGAACACCTACAGCTTTAAGAAGCCCAGCACCGGCTACTTCACGGAGGATTATTATCGGTAGAACATGCATTAAGGGAAGAATGAGCATCTTTGACAACCCAGACGAGCATTTCATGCGGCAGGCGTTCAACGAGGCGCGCATGGCCTTTGACGAGGATGAAATCCCTGTGGGAGCCGTGGTGGCCAGCGGCGGCCGTATCATCGCACGAGCACACAACAACACCGAACGGCTGCACGATGTGACCGCCCATGCCGAGATGCTGGCGCTCACCGCTGCTGCGAACCTGTTGGGTGCCAAATACCTGTCGGACTGTACTCTTTATGTGACACTGGAGCCTTGCGTGATGTGTGCGGGAGCGATAGGCTGGACGCAGATAGGGCGCGTGGTCTACGGTGCTTCCGACCCCAAGCGGGGTTTTGAGCGGCTGGGACGCGGCATGCTCCACCCCAAGACCGTGGTCGACAGCGGTGTCCTCAAGGAGGAGTGTGAGGAAATAATGAAGGCGTTCTTCCAAAAGAAAAGATAGTATAGTGAAACAATTAAAATATTGATAACATTATTATATGTCAATTATGCAACCAACATTACTTGTATTAGCAGCCGGAATGGGCAGCCGCTATGGCGGACTGAAACAGATGGACGGCGTGGGCCCTCATGGCGAGATTATCATGGACTACTCTATCAACGATGCCATTCGTGCCGGTTTTGGCAAGGTGGTCTTTGTCATCCGTCACAGCTTTGAGCAGGAGTTTAAGGCGAAAATTAATGCCGAACATTTCGGCAACCGCATTCAGGTGGAGTATGTCTTCCAGGAGTTGGACTATCTGCCCGAGGGGTTCAAGGTACCCGAAGGACGTGAGAAACCTTGGGGCACCAATCATGCCATCCTTATGGCAAAGGATGTGATTCACGAGCCTTTCGCCATCATTAATGCCGACGACTTCTATGGCCGCGACGCTTTTCAGGTTATCGGCGACCATCTGCGCACCCTCGAAGGCACGAAGGGGCAGTACTGCATGGTGGGCTACCGTCTGGAGAACACCCTCAGCGAGAACGGCACCGTGTCGCGTGGTGTCTGCCAAGTGGATGAGAATGGTCTGCTGGTAGGCATGACCGAGCGCACCAGCATCGGCCACACCGCCAACGGTATTGAGTATAAGGACACCGACGGCTCGATGCACCCCCTGCCCGCCGATGCCACCGTGTCGATGAACCTCTTTGGGTTCACACCCGACTATTTTGTGGAGAGCGAGAAACTTTTCGTCACTTGGCTTCGCGACAACGGCGGCGAGATGAAGTCGGAGTTCTACATCCCATTTGCGGTCAACACATTCATCAACAGCGGCTATGCCACGATGCGCGTGCTGAAGACCACAGCCCAGTGGTTCGGTGTCACCTATAAGGAAGACCGCCCCATGGTAGTGGAACGCCTGAAGAAACTGCATGAGCAGGGCGTTTATTGATATCGTCACTTTCGCCCAAAAGCATAAGGACGACGACCCGCTGAAATTGCTGCTCCGGCAGCAGAAATATCCCGACACGGACTTGCGGAAGGTCGCCCAGCAGCTGGAAGGGCAACGGCAAGCGTCGACCAAATGGCCGACGCTTGCGTGCTGTGAGGACTATTTCTACCCCCCACGGCTCAACCGCGAGCAGAGTTCGTCGGAGGCTACGGCACGCTATAAGGCGGGGTTGTTCGAGACCCTCGGGGGCGGCACCCTCACCGACCTCACGGGTGGCATGGGGGTAGACACCTTTTTCATGTCACGTAAGGCCACACATGCCGACTATTACGAAGTGGATGCCGACCTCTGCGCCATGGCAGAATATAATCTCGCGGCCTTGGGGGCGAGGAATGTCATCTGCCACTGTGGCGACAGCCTCCAGCGCGCCGACTTTCCTTTTTCCGACCTTATCTTTATTGACCCTGCCCGCCGCGACAACCAGGGACGCAAGGTGTCGGCCTTTGAGGATTGCACGCCAGACCTGCTGGGGCATCTTCAGATGCTGCGTGAACATTGTCGGCATCTGCTGGTGAAGGCTTCGCCGATGATAGACATACAGATGGCGGTCGGCCAGCTGGGACGTGTGGGAGAGGTGCATGTAGTGGCGCTTCATGGGGAGTGCAAAGAGGTCTTGTTCCTGCTTTCTGGGTCAGAGGCCGTAGGGACCGTCGCCAGCCCCCTGATTCATTGTGTCGACATAGACAAGAATACGTTCACCACCCGGTGGGAACGTGCCTTCACTTGGGAAGAGGAGTCTGCGGCAGTCCCCGTTTTCGCCTCGGATGTGGAGGCTTACCTCTACGAGCCCACGGCCTCGCTGATGAAGGGCGGCTGTTACAACAGCATCTGCCGCTGGTTCGGTGTAAAGAAGTTGGCTCGCAACACCCATCTCTACACTAGTGACCGTCTTATTGAGGACTTCCCTGGCCGCATCTTTGCCGTGCGCCAACCGATAACGCTCAACGCCAAAGAGGTCCGCAAACTACTGCCCGAAGGCCGGGCCCATGTGGTGACGCGCAATTTCCCCCTGGAAGCCGCAGCCCTTCAGCGGCAGCTGAGGCTTCGCGAGGGGGGCAGCCACTTCATCCTCGCTGCCACCATAGGCAGCAGCCCGGCAGGATGGCTCTGCGAGATGCTCTGAGATTGTGAGATGTGTTGGCCGTGGCTTCTGAAAAACTTTTCAACAAAAAAAGTGAATAAAAGTAAGGTCAAATTTTGTCAGTCCAAAAAATAGTTGTAATTTTGCATCCTCTTAGCATAGTGGTCGCAAGCCCTTGACTATACCCGTTCGGGCGTGGGAATCATGATGTTAAGATAAATTGATATGCCGTTTAAATCGGTCGAAAAATGCTCTTTTTATGTTATCCGTCGCATAAAAATGGCAGAGAAAACCGAAGGCGACGGCAAAAAAGTATAAACAGACTAAAGAAACATCATCGTTAAATAAAAAATGGATCAATTAAGTTACAAGACCATCTCTGCCAACAAGAACACCGTCCAGAAGGAATGGGTTCTCGTTGATGCCGAGAATCAGACCGTCGGACGTTTGGCTACCCGCGTGGCCAACATCCTGCGAGGCAAGACAAAACCTTGCTTCACCCCACACGTCGACTGTGGTGACAATGTTATCATCATCAATGCTGAGAAAATCGTCTTCACCGGTAAGAAGATGACCGACAAGATTTATCAGCGTTACACTGGTTACCCCGGTGGCCAGCGCGAGACCACCCCTGCCAAGGTCCTCGCCACCCATCCCGAGCGCGTGCTCGAACACGCCATCCGTGGTATGCTTCCTAAAAACCGTCTTGGCGACGCCCTGTATCGCAACCTCTACATTTATGCAGGTCCCGAGCATCCCCACCAGGGTCAGAACCCCAAAGTAATCAATATTAACGACGTTAGATAATACATAATATGGAAGTAATCAACACCATTGGTAGAAGAAAATGCTCTGTTGCCCGCATCTATATGACTCCCGGCGACGGCAAAATCATTGTCAACAAACGCGACTATAAGGAATATTTCCCCACTGGCCCGCTGCAGTATATCGTCAACCAGCCTTTGCAGGTTGCCGGTGCTGAAGGCAAATGGGACATCAAGGCCAACCTCGACGGCGGCGGTATCACCGGTCAGGCCCAGGCCCTGCGTATGGCTATCGCCCGTGCCCTCTGCGAGAACAACATCGAGGATCGCCCCGCCCTCAAGAAAGAAGGCTTCCTGATGCGCGACCCCCGTATGGTTGAGCGTAAGAAACCCGGCCAGCCCAAGGCCCGTAAACGTTTCCAGTTCAGCAAACGTTAGTCTTTATGTGGATGGGGCTGCCTTGTATCGGGTATGCCTCTTCACCAGACACAAATAGTAGTTTAGAATCCAAATTGCTGGGAGACTCCGCCGGGTTGCCAGTTCTGCTGCCTCAGGCAAAAGCAGAAAAACCCGGCACGCAGAAAGGACTACTCCGCAATTGGTAAAAAAAGGAAAGTAAACAAAAAGAAAAATCACAATGACTGAGTTAAAATTCGAAGAATTATTAGAAGCTGGTTGTCATTTTGGCCACCTCAAGAGAAAATGGAACCCCAAAATGGCCCCTTATATTTTCAAAGAGCATAACGGTATCCACGTTATCGACCTGCAGAAGACCATCGCCAAGGCTGACGAGGCCGCCACTGCTCTGAAACAGATTGCCAAGAGTGGCAAGAAAGTCCTTTTCGTCGCCACCAAGAAGCAGGCCAAGGACGTGGTCTCCGAGATGGCTAAGAGTGTTGACATGCCCTTCGTGACCGAGCGTTGGCCCGGCGGTATGCTTACCAACTTCACCACCATCCGCAAGGCTGTGAAGAAGATGAACTCCCTCGACTCGCTGATGCACGACAAGGATTTCAACAACATCAGCAAGCGTGAGCGCCTGCAGGTGCAGCGCGAGCGTGCCAAACTCGACAAGAACCTCGGCTCCATCGCCGACCTCACCCGTCTGCCCAGCGCCCTGTTCGTCGTCGACATCAACAAGGAGCACATTGCCGTTGCTGAAGCCCGTCGTCTGAACATCCCCACTTTCGCTCTCGTCGACACCAACTGCAACCCCGAACTTATCGACTTCCCCATCCCCGCTAACGATGATGCTTCCAAGTCGATTGCCGCCATTTTGAAACACATGGTCGAGGCAATCCAGGAAGGTCTTAACGAGCGTATGCTCGACAAAGACGCCCCCAAGGAGGATGACGAGGAGATGAGAAACGAGGAGGCTCCTGTCGAGAAGAAGACCCGCCCTCGTCGTGCTCGCAACGAAGCACCCAAGGCTGAAACCGAGGCCCCCAAGGCCGAAGAGGAAGCTCCTAAGGCAGAATAAAAGTGTCAGGTTGTGGGAGGGCAGCACCCTGCCCCTCCCCATACCATAAACGCTAAACAATAATCTCTTTAAAACAGAATAATAGAATATGGCAAATATCACTGCAAAACAGGTTAATGAGCTTCGTCAGCTGACTGGTGTCGGCATGATGGATTGCAAAAAAGCCCTCGTAGAGTGCGACGGCGACTTCGACAAGGCTATCGACTACCTCCGTCAGAAAGGTCAGAAAATGGCCGCCAAACGCGCCGACCGCGATGCCAACGAAGGTTGCGTCCTCGCTAAGTCTAACGGCAACTATGGTGCCGTCATCATGGTGAGTTGTGAGACCGACTTCGTCGCCACCAACGCCGACTTCGTCGCTTTCACCACCTCCATCCTCGACAACGCCATGGCCAAGCATCTCACCAGCAAGGAGCAGGTCCTCGACATGGAACTCGAAGGCCGCAAGGTCAGCGACTGCATCACCGACCAGATTGCCAAGATTGGTGAGAAAATCGAGCTCGCACACTTTGAGACCCTCGAAGCTCCTGCCGTGTATGCCTACATCCATCCCGGTAACCGCATGGCTTCCATCATTGGCATGTCCAAGCCCGGTTTCGACGAGGTGGGCCACAACATCGCCATGCAGGTCGTCGCTATGCGTCCTGTCGCCCTCGATGCCAACAGCGTGCCTCAGGAGGTGAAGGACAAAGAGCTGACCGTGGCTGCTGAGAAAACACGCGAAGAGCTCATCGGCAAGGCCGTTGACGCTGCCCTGAAGAAGGCCGGCATCAACCCCGCCCACGTCGACACCGAAGAGCACATGGCATCCAACTGCGCCAAGGGCTGGATTACCGAGGAGCAGGTCGAGATGGCCAAGAAAATCAAAGAGGAAGAGGCCGCCAAGAAAGCCGCTACCCTCAACGAGCAGCAGATACAGCAGATTGCCAACGGCCGTCTGAACAAGTACTTCAAGGAGAACACCCTGGTCGAGCAGGAGTATATCATGGAGAACAAGATGACCGTCCGCCAGTTCATCGAGAACACCGACAAGGAACTCGCCTGCACTGGTTTCAAGCGTCTCGAACTTGGTGCGTAAGACACACACCACTAAATAAAAAAAACGGCCGCGGTTATCGCGGCCGTTTTTTATTGCATAGGGGACATCTGTTAATCACCCCGACGGGGTGAGATATGAAAACCACTGTACAAGCCGAAGGCGCAGTGCCGTGACACTCAAGCATCAGGCAATTGCGTCCCAAAGGGACGCGACATGAAAAACAAATAAATAAAACCACCTCGTATTCCCCGAAAAGGTAGTCCAAAATGGAACACATGGCTTTGCGCTTTGAGTCCTCTGAAGAGGACATTGACACTAGGCGAATGGCAAAGTCTTTTGCTACTGGCAAAAGATATCTTTTGTTACTACCGAAAGATATTTTTTGCCAATGTCAAAAAAAAGATGTATCTTTGCAACATCAATATGATAGACTATGATACTGAAATCACAGCTAGAACAAGTTGTAAACAAGCAATTTGAATGGATGAGTAGCAAAAAAAAGGATATAGCCAGAGAACAGGCAAAATCAGTTGATGCTACTGCCGGGTTTGCCTCTATCATCACGGGGATACGTCGTTGTGGCAAGAGCACATTGATGAAACAGATAATGGGCCGCTACAAGAAGGAAGACACCTTGTATCTCAACTTCGATGATATTCATCTGTCTTCGTTTGAGAAGGATGACTTTGTCAGGCTGTATTCCTTGATTGCAGAGCGCAAAGCCAAGGTCCTCTTCTTTGACGAAATTCAGTTGGTGAGCGGATGGGAGGTGTTTGTACATCAATTGTTGCGAGAGGAGTATATGGTGTATATCACAGGCTCAAATGCCTCTATGCTGAGTGCAGAATTAGGCACCCACCTCACCGGTCGTCATCTTTCCACCGAGCTGTTCCCGTTCTCATATGAAGAGTACCTCACATTCTGCAAGAAGAAACGAGGGAAGGACAGCTTCCTGTCGTATCTTACGGATGGAGGCATGCCGGAATACCTGTCAACCCATGACAGTCGTGTGCCAGTGTCTATGGTAGACGACATATTGGTGCGAGACATCGCCATCCGTCACGGCATTCGTAATCTCGAGCTAATGAAACGGCTTGCGGTGTATTTGCTCACCAATGTGGCAAAGCCCTTTTCTGGCAACCGGCTCACGTCAGTGATAGGTGATATATCGACATCAACAGTACTTGATTATGTAGACTATATGCGCGACGCATATCTCATAGACACGGCGAGCCAATATACAACCAACATTAGGGCTAGTATACGCAATCCAAAAAAGGTTTACGCCATAGATACAGGGATAGTAAGTTGTGTGAGCCTGTCGCAGACAGACGACCTCGGTCGCCTGCTGGAGAACTACCAATTCCTTCAACTACGCAAACGGGCAAAAGGCAAAGTCTATTATTATCGTGGCAAAGGCGAGTGTGACTTTGTGGTGGCAGGCCTAGACAATAATCCCAAGGAACTGTACCAGGTGTGCCAGCAACTGACGGAAGACAATATGCGGCGTGAGATTGATGGACTTAGAGAGGCAATGCGAGACTTGCATCTGCACGAGGGTACAATAGTAACCCTCGCGGATGAAGATGTCCTAAACGTGGACGAAGGCGTGATACATATAGTACGTGCCTATGCATAACCCTATACTTTCACACACCTCGAACTGGGAGCATAATCACATATCAATACTTTCAAAACGCTGCGGGAATCCTCCTGTTTTTTTTTTCTAAGACTCTAGTTTGTTATTGGACTGATTTTTCAACAGCATCGAAGATGCTGAATCTTAATAACGTTGCTACAGTTGAGAGCAAAGCAAGCGAGTTTGCTTTGCCGAGAAGCAGCAACGTCTCGAAGAAATCCCATACAAGGAACCGTTAGGTTCCGCAGTGTGGGGCCGTGAAACACCCTCCTATCCAGCGTCTCGGAGAGACGCGACAATGAGAAAGGTTGGTAAAAATCAGTCATATTTTACATGAGAGCCATTATTTTACACAATAATAACATGAAGTCATCGTTATATTGCTGTTATGTCTATTATTGAAAGCAATATAGAGAGCATCTGCCAATTGTGTAAAAAGCACCATGTGGACAGTATGTCGGTATTTGGCTCAGTACTGACCGACCGTTTCGATGCGAATAGCGATGTCGACTTTCTTGTCTCTTTCAAGGCTCTGCCTATTGAGGAATATGCCAACAACTATTTTCAACTCATGCTATCGCTGAGCGAACTGCTTGGGCGCGAAGTAGATCTCGTGGAGGAAAAAGCCATCCGCAACCCCGTGTTCCACAGCAATGTAAACCGTACAAAAGTACAATTATATGGATGAATACAGTAGGAAATATTTAATCGACGTACTCACCGCATGTGATGAAGTGGCATCTTTTTTCCCCGATAAATGCATCTTTGCCGACTTTCAGTACGATACACTTCGCCAACGTGCAGTAGAACGAAATGTAGAAATCATGGGAGAGGCTATCAACCAGTTGCACAAATACAACCCCAGTATTGTCCTGTCCGACGCACGATCCATCATCGCCACCCGGAATCGTGTTATCCATGGGTATGACAGTGTCACTCCAGAATTCCTGTGGAGCCTAATCATCAATCATATACCCAGACTACGACAAGAGGTCTCATTGATACTGGAACAGGATTAACGGTGGCAATGTCCCGTCCGCCAGTTCATTGAGAACACCGACAAAGAACTCGCCTGCACTGGTTTCAAGCGTCTCGAACTGGGTGCCTAATCAACACCAACTCCATAAAAAAAGCGACCTCAAAGAGGTCGCTTTTTTTTGTCCCACAGGGGAGGGGTAATGTATCGAGGTGTGACCAATAGGCTAAAGAGTCATCACGCGTTTCATTTCAAGGTTCTCATAGCCTTCTGGGCAATGCGTGGAGAGGTAAACGGTGGGGTTGGCTGACACAAAAGCACGCACGGCATCCAATGTCTGACGTGATGCAGCAAGATCATCAAACACTACCGACAGTTTATTTGCCTTCAGAGCAGCATCGCAATAGGTCACATCTCCATGCATCATATAGAAAAGGCCGTCCTTCTCTGCAATGACGATGCTGTTCCCCTTAGTATGCCCTTTAGCCTCAACAAACCAAATGCCATCGGCAATCCTCTCGGCTTTGGGAAAATTGTGATATGCTCCGTCCTTGTATGTAACAGGGACGACATTATCACCGCTAAGCTTCAAGGCCTCAGCATCCTCCGGCGAGATATAGACTTTGGCATTGGGAAAATACTTGATTGCACCCGAATGGTCAGGATGCTTATGGGTTATCAATATTTTCGTCACCTGTTCCGGGCGATAGCCAAGGGCTGCGAAACCCTCCATATAGTCCTGTACCTTCTCGCCCATGTACAATGAAGCTCCCAGTTTCTTGGCAGGGGCTGCGAAACCATTCTCGAAGCCTGTATCTACAAGAATAACCTCCTCACCCGTGTCAATCAGAAAGTTTTGCAGACTGCTACGATATATAATCTGCTCGTCCAACCCTTCTTTGCCTTCGCCACCAAAGGCAAACTGCTGAGTCATAAAACCGCCGTCAAAAAGGCGTATAGCTTTAATATCCATATTAAAAACGTTAGATTGTAGTTTGTATGAACTTGCGGAGGTTTTCCATATCCTGCTTGTCAGGGTGTCCTTTATGGAGTGGGCCCATTGCACCACGGCACGTGAAGGAACGCTGGTCGACAGTAATGCCCTGGGCTGCAAGCAACTTGCTCATCTGAGGAACTGGCGAGGGAATGATGGCACACGAGCCAAAGCACACCACCCGCTTCACCTTGTCAGGTGTAAGGGTGCGGATATAGTTCTCCATCTCTTTATGTATTTTGCCGAATAGGACACCCGTGCCCAGATAGAGCACATCCACAGGCTCGGAAACAGGGGTGCCAACAGTCAAAGGCTTGGCTCCCACCACCTGTCCAACCACTTCAGCCATCTGAGCCGAATGGCCAAACTTAGTGTAATAACGAATTGCTGTTGTCATAATGTTACCAACTCTTAGTTTATTTTAAATCTTAATCCTCAATGATATATGACGACACCACTTGGCCGTAATAGGCCGTATGGTCGCCTTTTTCTATGGTATAGAAACTCTTTTTAATATCCATCCCAAGTAGTGAGGCCTCCTGTTCCTGGTCGTAAAGAACCTTACATTCCAGTGTAAGGGGGAACTCTTTGAGTCCCGGGGTGGATATTATCTCTGGCTCCACAGGGGTCAGACTGGAAAGGGCAATCTTGTCCATCTCGCGACCGCTCATCCCACCGCAAATGCCGAGAACACGTTTGTCAAAAGGACCTGTGGGCACATTGACTGTAAACTCGTGGCAATGATCAAGCATCTGCTTGGTGTAGCGGCAATCGCGGACGTAGGCAACAAAAATGGGCCTTTCCCACACAATGCCCAACGTTCCCCAGCCAATCACCATCGAGTTGATTTTGTCACCCATCTTAGTGGTCAACAATATGCCCGGCCTCATAGCTTTAACAATTTGGCCGGCATAATCGCATATATCTATAGGTCTCTTCACCATGACAAAGAAAGGGCACATCCCATAACCAAGAATGCGCCCCTATCAATAATGATTAATGGGCAGGTTCCCATTTGCAACGAACGGGGGACACAATAGCGCCCTCCTTTTTGAGTTCAGCAAAAGCTTTGTCGACCTCTTTACGGTCGGCATTGAGAGCTTTAGTTACGTCGCCAGCCGAAACGGGCTTGCCAGCCTCGCGTATGGCTTGTAATACTTGTTCTTTCATAGCTCCTGATTGGTTAGAATTTTATTGTCTCGACAGGATCCATGAGTTGATAGAATGTCGCTGTGGCATCGCTGACGCAATACATCACACCATTCTCACCATTTTCGCCAAGGGCGGCTTTCAGTTGGGGCATGGCATCGACAAGGGCTTTCTTCACTTCGGCACGGTTGTCTTCAATCAGTTTGCACTCCACGCGGAGCGTCTGCCCTTTAAAAGCGCAAATCTCAGCCTTCTGATTGGCAGCCAACTGGCGAGTTGCGTTAGTTTTCCCAAAAGCCATGAGGTACAGTTTACCCTCGTACATCAACTGGGCGCCATAGGGACGCACACGGGGCTGGTCGCCTTCGACAGTTGCAAGGTAGAAGCACTTGGCATCCACCAAAAAATCGTATACTTTCTGAACGTTTTCCATTTCCACAAGATTTACATTTGGGCAATCAGCCAGTTCTGGACGCCGATTTTCTCCATCAGTTCAATCTGGTTCTGGCTCCAATAGAGGTCCTCCTCTTCGTCTGCCAGATATGCCTTCATGATGTCGTAAGTTGTGGGGTCGTCGTGCAGTCCTTCCATGCACTTGTAAAGGATTTCCACGCCAGCCTCCTGAATCTTCAGGTCGGCATTTACATACTCCACAGCGTCGCACACCAGGTCGCGAGCCTTGGCACCTTCAAACTTCACCTCACCGCCGAGGTCAAGAATGCGGTCGTAAAACTTTTCGACCCATCCCATCTCCTCATTGAAGTGTTCTATATACTTCTCACCCAGCTTGGTGAAACCTTGTGACTTGAAGATTTGTCCCTGCAATTTGTGCACTAATGCACCTTCCGAAAGACCTGTTGCAAAAAAATGCAAAGCCTCAATTGATTTCTTTTTGTCCATGATAGTAATATTAAATGGTTCTATATGAGTATTATAATATTGTCAACTAGTATCATCTTTGAAATGCAAAGATACATAGAATAATCATTTCTACCAAATCCCAAGCAACACAAAAATTGTCCCAAACGATACTCACAGCCATTCCCACTCAGTCACATTATTATTAAACAACTAACTAACAGTGCTTAAAAAAACACTCACAAACCACATTTTTGCCAATTGAAAAAGAATGTGTATCTTTGCATTTCAAATCAAAATGCAACAACAGCAATGTACACCCTGGCTGAGACAATGAAGATAATCTTCGGCCTCGAACTCGAAGGCGAAGGTCGTTTTTTCTGCATGGAGATAGACCATGACCGCGCCCTGCTTTCCAACCGCACTCAAGGCATGGCTTCCTGCTACTCCTTCAATCTTATCACTGCGGGTTCTATGACGCTCCATTACAACGGCAGTGTGCTGACGCTCAACGTCGACGACCTGTACACCTACGCTCCTGGGCAGCCCGTCACCATGCTCTCAGCCTCCGACGACCTCCACTATTATGTCCTATTGGTCGAAGAGAGTCTCACTCTCGAATCCTCCGCTGTCCGCAACATCGTCCGTGCCGCCTACCGTCCACTCACCATGCTTCACGAGCCTAAAATCCACCTCTCCCCTGCCGATTCCCTCCACCTCCAAACCTCCATGAAGCAGATCATCTATCGGCTCAGCAACCCTCACCCCTACTACCAAGAAAGTCTGCGGCTCAGTCTCGACCTCTTCCTGCTGGACATGCTCCAAGCGCAAGAGCAGTCCGCTGCCAGTCAATCCCGCCCCTCCTCGCGATATGAAGAACTCTTCTTCCGTTTTGTCCAGCTGCTCCCGGTCCATTTCCTCGACCACCGCGACATAGCCTACTACGCTTCGCACCTCAGCATCTCGCCCGTCTATCTTTCCCGCATCGTGCGCCATATCTCTGGCCACACCGTGGCGGACTACATCAATCAAATGCTACTCATGGAAGCCTCCTTCCTGCTCCGCACCACCACCCTCTCCGTTTCCCAGATTGCCGACCGTCTGCACTTTGCCAGTTCCTCCTCCTTCTGCAAGTTCTTCCTCCGCACCAAAGGCGAAACCCCGCGCCAGTTCCGCAACCGATAGCCCGCAAAAAGGCGACAGCACCTTAAGACTGCCTCTTCTACCCAAATCAGAAGAAGCAATCGGCAACCATGGGTATGCAGCCATCAAACTGCATACTGAAAGTCCCAGCAGTACTGACAACCCTCACTCAGAACTTTTGCATACGTAATAAACTTGTAGTACTCCGGTTCAGCGGTAGAATCCTGTGTTTAGGCGTAGATTTTGGTCAGGCGGAAGAAGAAGAACTTGATATCCTGGACACCGCGCAAAGACTTGCGGAAAGCCTTGATTTTGGAGTTCAGCTGTTCGGCAGAGGCGTTGGTAGAGCGGTGGTTGTAATAGTTCAGTATTTCGTCGTAGTGTGCCTGAATGGTGTCCATGATAGTGCGGAAGGAGTCGAGACCCGACTGTTCCACATCGTTGTACCAACGGGCGAGGTTGAGGCGCGCGGAGTCCTTGGTGGAGCGGCGGTTGAAGATCTGACGCAGGGTGTTGGCGAGGGTGTAGGCCTCCTTGACTGATGGGTATTCGCGGAAGAGGATGTGTGCCCGTTCTCTCTGGCCGTCCGACCATGTTTCGGGCGACTTGTAGAGCAGGTACCGGCTGCGGACGAGCAGTTCGCGCCGTGTGTCCCCGTTCTCCAGCACATCCGGCTCGTGCCTCTCGCCCCTGGCCTTGGCCTCCTTCCGTAGGCGGTTGTCCTCGTCGATTTCCTTCCACCGCAGACTGATGCGTTCTTCCTGCACGGCTTCCAATGCCAGTTTCTGCACGTGGAATCGGTCCACCACCATCTGCACCTTGG
The DNA here is from genome assembly GCA_017441565.1 of Bacteroidales bacterium. GTDB lineage: Bacteria > Bacteroidota > Bacteroidia > Bacteroidales > P3 > Colimorpha. The sequence continues at coordinate 65,393 of JAFRXG010000071.1, forward strand.
GGAAGCATGCCCTCGCTATCTTCTGCATGCTGTTGGCCATGTCCGTCGTGACTTCCTTCACCCTCCGCCGCTTCCTGCGGGGTATCCTCTCCAGCACCCGGATGACGTCCTCCGACCTTGTCCCCCGTACGACGGCCACTATTGCGCCCCGGCCGTTGTGCGCAGACTTGTTGCTCACTATCGTGTACAACTCGCCCTGCGACGGCGCCGTCTCGTCGATGCTCAGCCTCCTCCCGATGTTTTCAGGGAACAGAAGCTACTCGTCCGCGTGCCCCATCTGGTCCCATTCTCGGTACCCGCTCAGGTGTTCCTTGTATTGCCGCTCCAGCCTCCCACCGTCAATTCCGTAGTGCTCGGCCACGGCCTTCGTCGGCACAGGGTGGCTATCCAGGTAGTCCCTGAAAAAAAAGAGCCAGCTCCTTGGACATCCTCGTGCCGTGCGCCACCGTGTCGTACTCGTTCCCCACACTCCTGCCCGTCGTGCGGTCTACCCACCGCCGCCGCTTCACCAGCAGCTCCACCTTGCTGCTCCGTATCGGGTAGTCCTCCACCCGCTTGGCCTCGTAAAAGCCGTTTTTTTCGTACTCGTGTCCCGCTTCCGCATGCCTGATTCGGTCTTGCTCCTCTAGCGTGATGGTGATTGTGTTGCTTATTTTCTTGACATCAACGATGTCGAAGCTCTCCCGTAAATCTTCGGGTAACAATAACTTCAATAACTCTTTTGTGGCTTCCATATTATCTTTATTTTATTGCAAAGATAATATTTTTTCTCGTTATTGACACATGGTTATGCTGGTGAACCTTAATGGATAACGAGGATTTGACTGTTTTAGTATTTCAGCATAACAATAGATTATCGCAGGGTGACCGACGAGCTGCCGGAGGTGGGGCAATTGACAAGAGGCCTACAGCCGGCGGGGATGCCGTAGATGATGCTGCTCGAACCTGAGAGGGTGACCTGCAGACTCTCGCACACTTGGAATTCGGCGTCGCTGCTGCCGCTCATCTCGCCCTTCACGTTGCGGCATTCCATCTGCGGCGCTAGGAGGTCGCTAGAACCCGAAAGGTCCAAGTCCAGGTAGTCGAGACAGCTGCCCGTGGCCTTGACGGTCGAGGAGCCGCTGGCTTCCAACTCAATATAATCGGCATCAATGGACCCCGTTATGACAGATGCCCCGGCGAGGTCGATGCTGACTTCCGATCCCTGGATGGCACCGTTGAAAGTGGATGCGCCCGACAATTCCATTTCCACCTTTGTGGACGCTTGCAAGGAGCCCACAAAGTCGGAGGCACCCGACAAGTCCACCTCCACCTTGTCGCCCTTCAGGTCGCCATAGAAAGTTGACGCACCCGAAAGTTCTAACTCACAAAGCTTCTCGTTGCGGGGCAGCAACACCGTGGCATCATAGCTGCCAAACATAAGGTGGGGGCGAAGCTTGATGGTTAGAACGCCATCCTCCACTCTGACAACGACATACCGCTGCAGCCGGTTGGGGGTGGTCACCATGGCCTGGGTGACGGTGTCGCACACCACCACGTCGAAAGCACTGCTGACATCCAATTTGGTGTAGTCTCCGGCAATGACGTATCCCATAGTGTAATAATCATTCTCTTTGTTGCATGCAGCACACAGCATGCAAAGTGCAAATAGCATTAGACCAGTTCTTTTCATATAGATAGAGCATTTAATTTGATTTGCAAAGATACAAATAAAAGCCGTATGTGCAAAAAACTTCGTACCTTTGCACTCCTAATTATGGCAAAGAAACAGAAATATTATGTTGTGTGGCAGGGCAATACGCCTGGCATTTACGACAACTGGGCTGACTGTGAGAAGCAGGTTGTCGGTGTGGCGGGGGCGCAGTATAAGTCGTTCTACAGCCTGGACGAGGCGAAGGCGGCCCTTCAGCGGCCCTACGACGAAGTGAAGGGGAAGAAGGTGGAGCCGGAATGCATGGTGGGCGTGGACGAGAACGGCATGACCTTTGTGCGCCAGGGCGATGTGCCGGGGCCTGTGTTGGACAGCCTGGCCGTCGACGCCGCCTGCAGTGGCAATCCGGGGGTGATGGAGTACCAGGGGGTGTATGTGGCCAACCGCCAGCAGGTATTCCACTATGCCGCACCCGTGGGCACCAACAACATCGGCGAGTTCCTCGGCATCGTCCACGGCCTTTCCTACCTCAAGAAACATCACCTCAACCAAATCATCTATACCGACTCGAAGACCGCCATCAGCTGGGTGAAGCGCAAGGAATGCCGCAGCAAACTGCCCCTCACGCCGCAGACGGCCGACCTCTGGAACCTCGTCCGCCGCGCCGAAGCATGGCTGCAGAGCAACACCTACGACACCGAAATCCGCAAGTGGGACACCGACCACTGGGGCGAAATTCCAGCCGACTTTGGAAGAAAATAGAAACAAACCATTCAACCTATCATCATCAAACAATGAATTTAGAAGCCATCCTCACCATCCTCATCACCATCGCGCAAATCACCACCGTCTACCTTGCCGCCCGCGGCAACCGTTGGACTTGGGTCTTCAGCATAGTCACTGGCCTCATCCTGTGCTACAACTTCTTTACCGACCGCCATTTTATGAGCTTTGCCTTCCAGGTCTACAGCATCCTGGCCTCCATCGGGGGTGTCTTCATCTGGAAGAAAAAAGCCGAGGACAACCGCCGCACCATCTGCTGGGGCAACCCCTTGTGGCCGCTGCTGGCGGTGGTGGGCATCGCCGCCGCCACCTACCTCTTCGACACCCATGTGCTGCATTCCAACCTGCCGGTGCTCGACTGCGCCATCTTCTCCCTTCAGGCCGTCGCCACCTTCCTCATGGTGCGCAAGGACATCAACGCGTGGATTTGCTATCTGATATGCGATGCCATCTACATCCCCCTCGGCATCATGGGGGGCAGTTACAAATGGCTCTTCATCAGCGCCATTTTCCTTATCACGGCCACCTACGGCTTCATCACTTTCCTGAAGGCGTGGAAGGCCACCCGTAAAGAGCAGGAGAATGCCTAACACCACCCACATGCGCATCCCCTCCAACCGTGTGAGGGACATCGAGCGGTATTTCCACACGGAGCTTGCCGACAAGTACCCCGACGGTGAAATCGGCTCGTTCCTCCTCATCCTGTTCGAGGCTTTCATGGGGTGGGACAGGGCGCACCTGCTGCTTCACCGCGACGACACCATCAACCAGTCCGACCTGCTCAAGTTCCATTGGGCCGCCGAGGATTTGAAGCGCTTCCGCCCCATACAGTATATCGTCGGCCACACCCATTTCTGCGGCCTCCGCATACAGGTGGGCGACGGGGTGCTGATTCCCCGCCCTGAGACCGAGGAGATGGTCGGGCGCATCAAGGCCATGATGCCCGACGCGAAGCGGGTGGCGGACCTCTGCACGGGCAGCGGCTGCATCGCCCTGGCCCTTGCCGACCATTACCACGACGCACAAGTGTGGGGCGTGGACCTGTCGGCAGAGGCCTTGGACATAGCCAAAGCCAACGCCGAGGCCAACGGGCTGGAGGTGACGTTTATACAATGCGACCTGCTGCAAGACGAGCCCCCGCTGCCTTGCGATATGGTCGACCTGATAGTCAGCAACCCGCCCTACGTCTGCGACAGCGAGCGCGGGCAGATGTCGCCCAACGTGCTCGACTACGAGCCTGCCTTGGCGCTCTTTGTCCCCGACGACGACCCGCTGCGCTTCTACCGTGCCATCGGGCAGTATGCCTCGCGGCATCTCTCCCCCGACGGCCTGCTTGTCATGGAAATCAACGAACACCTTGGTGCCGAAACCTGCCAGCTGATGCAGCAGCTGGGCTTCGTCGCCACGTTGCATAATGACTTCCGTGACAAAAACCGCTGCATCACCGCCCACAAAACTCTCAATTCGTAACTCTCAATTCTCAATTCCTAACAATGCTCACTCCCCTCCATATCATAGGCATCCTGCTCACCATCGGGCTCATCCTTGCCGCAAGTTTCCTTTCGGGCAGAAAAGTAAAAGACGCCAAGTCCTTCACCACCGGCGGCAAGTCGGGCAGCTGGATGGTTTGTGGGGCGTTGATGGGCACCCTCATGGGCGGGCAGTGCACCGTGGGTACCGCCCAGCTGGCGTTCAACTTCGGCCTCTCGGCCTGGTGGTTCACCATCGGCGCCGCCCTTGGCGCGGTGGTGCTGGCGGTTTTCTATGCCGCCCCCATACGCCGCAGCGGGTGTTCCACCCTGCTTGAGATTGTGGCGTGCCAATACGGCCACAAGGCCGAGACCGTGGGGTCGTTGCTTTTCCTCATAGGCATCTTCATCAGCATTGTTGCTCAGGTCATCACCTCGTCGGCCATGCTGGGCAGCCTCTTCCATCTGCCCATGTTTTGGGCAGCCCTTATCGGGGCGGTGCTCATCATGCTGCTCGTCCTCTTTGGCGGCATCAAAAGTGCTGGAGCCGCGGGCATCATCAAGCTGGTGCTACTCTATATCAGCTCGCTGGCAGCAGGTGTGGTGGTGTGGCGCATGGCGGGAGGCTTCGCAGGAGTGGGGCGTAGCATCGATGCCGTCTACACCCTGCCGGGCATTGCCGAGGAAAACGGCATTGCCGACCTCGAAAGCATCCACCACCGCTATGGCAGCCTCTTCGGCCGTGGGGTGACGAAAAACCTCGGCGGCTGTCTCTCCATCGTCCTCGGCGTGGTCTCCACCCAGACCTATGCCCAGTCCATCTGGTCGGCCGCCACAACACCCAAAGCCCGCCGCGGGGCGCTCTACTGCGCCTTCCTCATCCCCCTCATCGGCGCTGCTTGTACGCTGGTAGGCATGTACATGCGCGGCCATTATGTCACCGCCGCCGAGCTTGCAGCCCTCCAGGCCGCGGGCGAACGCCTGCCCGACGGCATTGGCGTGATAGAGAACTCCGCCCAGACCTTCCCCGCCTTCATCTTGCAACACATGCCCGCGTGGATTGGCGGCATCATGCTTGGCACACTCCTTATCAACATACTGGGTTGCGCTAGCGGCCTCTCGCTTGGCGCTGCCACCATCTTGGTGCGCGACGTGGTCCAAAACTTGATAAACCTCCGCAAACAGTCCTCCAAATCATCCCCAACCCCCCAACTCTCAATTCTCAATTCTCAATTCTCAGTTTTAACCCAGACCCGTCTCGCCATCGTGGTCATCCTGCTCATGGCCGCGGGTGCTGCCAACCTCTTCCGGGGCTCCTTCATCAACGACCTGGGCTTCCTTTCCCTCGGCTTGCGTGCCGTGGCACTGCTGTTCCCCCTCAGTTTTGCCTTGTGGCTGCCTGGGCGCTTCCGTCCGCGTGCCATCCTTGTCTCCATGGCTGCCGGCACCGCTGCCATGCTACTGGCCAAAGCCCTGGCACTCCCCGCCGACCCCGTCTACTACGGTCTCGCCCTCTCCCTCCTCGTCATCCTCCTCGGCTCCCGCCGTCAATGACAATCGCCGTTCTGTTGCCCACCGTCCTTATGCCCTAGCCAGGTGTTTAGGTTTAATGTGGTTTATTCTTCGATCATGCTCCGGTTCCCTGTTGTTTCGCGGATGGAAATAAGATGAAAGCGATAAAGTGAAGAAAAGGGAACAACGTTGTGACTAAAGGATGAAAGTACCATTTGAATGCTCTCTTTCCGGGTTCTCGTGCCTTTTATCTCCTCGGTTGCAGGACTGTTGTGGGTGAAGGGTAAGATCCAATAGGAAATGAACAGGGCAAACGCATCAAATATAACGATTCTTGGGGTTCTAGAAGGACGTTGCAATTAATCAAGCTCAGTGGTTTGATGTCGCAGTGTGCCTGAAAGGCACAGACAGATATAGCGTATGGCACCGCCATACGGGGACAACGA
>JAFRXG010000072.1:0-2839 GCA_017441565.1 Bacteroidales bacterium
ATCGAAGATGCTGAATTTCAATAACCCCACACAAGGAACGCAGTGTGGGGTCAACGAAAACCCTACTACTCAGCGTCCCGGAGGGACGCGACAATGGGAAAGATTGGAAAAAAATCAGTCATACTTTATACTAGAGCGTTGAGAATTAAGAACTGATTGCTTGAATGCGATAATGCTTGAGTAATTTGACCGTGTCAGCACTTAAGCATTTACACAATCAGACAATCAAGCAATCTACAATTTGACCGCGCCAGCACTCAAGCATTTACGCAATCAGACAATCAAGCAATCCTTAAATGTTAAAAATGCCTTTTTTCCCTGCCCCATGTAGAGATTTCTCCTTTTTCAGGGTTCTTATATAGGTGAAGAAAAATTAAAATGGCCAGCATGGACCCTTCGAGATATGACGAATTCGACCGTCTCATCAAACGCCACAAGCACTTTGTCAAGGCTTATTGCTTGCGGTATTCTGGATGTGAGGAGAACCTCTGTGTCGAGCTTGTGCAAGCTTGTTACATCGTCATGTGGAAGCGACTCCCCAAGCTCCCCCTACAACCGACCCTCGCCCAAGAGCACCTATGGATGTATTGGTGTTGTCGCATTGCCGTCTCGCGTTTCTTCCGCCGAAAGCCAGACATCACCACGCTGCCCATTGACCAGCACTTGGCTGATGTCGTGGCCGCACCCGACAACAGCGAAGCTCGCGAACAGATTGAAGACCTTGCGCAGTACCTTGCACCCCGCGAACGGCAGGTCTTCCTGCTTACAGCCAACGGCTACGAGGTTAAGTCAATAGCCAAGATGTTGGGCATCAAACCCGAAAGTGTCAGTCAGTGCCTCTACCGCGCCATCATGAAACTACGTGATATAGTAAATTCAGACAACTATGAAAAATAAAGCCTCCCGTATTGTATTGCACTGTTCCTTCAACAACCCAGAAGAGATACTATAGGGAACTTCTAAAAATTGCCCTGAAAGGGCCGATACAGATACAGCTGTAGGCATCGCCTACAGAAAATCAGCACGATACAAACACGCCCTGTAAGGGCAAAACACTAAACTAGAATTTATAGAACCCACTTATAGTAAGAAAGAAAAGTAAAAATCAGTCATATGCCCTGCCTGGGCGAAATCCAAAAGACTATGTATACAAGAAACGATATCACACCCGCCGATATGGCTCACATCAAAGAACTCTGTGCCGAACTCTGTGCCGACCTGCCACAGCGCGTCGCTCGCTACCGGCGGCGTATGACTTTTTTCCGCCTCACGTTCTTCCTCGGCCTGTTACTTTTGATGCCCTTGGCGGTAAATGCTGTGCATCCCTACCACGTCAGGCCCACTATGACCAAGGTCGGCTCCCTCACTGCCCCGAAAGTTATGGGACAAATTACATTCATGTTAACTGCTAAACCATGAAGAATCCAATACTCCACAATCGCTTCTGGCTAGTCGTCGGCATCCTCCTTTTGGTCGAGTGCGCTGCCCTTTTTGCCTTCCGCTCCTGTCCGCGCCAGCTGCCCGAGCGCAAATGCAGCGAAGTCTACCGCCGCTACGCCCATGCCGAAGGGGTGGAAGCCGCCTTCGTGAAAGACTTCCCCATCAACGACACCGTGGCGGTGGATGTCACCCTCCTCCGCGCTTGCGACAGCGCAGGATGGGTCTACCTCATGGAATCGTTCCACATCTCAGAAGAAATGGTCAAGGAGTCGGAAGAAAATCCTCAGGCAAATATATGGGTTTCACAGTCTATCAAAGGCAGCCCGGAAACCAAATATATACCATCAGACTCCATCAGCCCGGCTGACTCTGATATTGAAATTGTCGCAAAAGCGATGAAAGAGCGGGAAATATGTATTTTCCACACACGAGGGGCAGGCGATAGAGAAGCTATTCAAAATTATAATTGGGACGTGGCAACAAAGAAAAGAAAACATCAAATATTTAAATAGTTATGAAACTGAAACAATCTTGTTTAATTATTCTGTTTGCACTGCTGGGCTTGACACTGACCAGCTGCACAAAAGAGGCCATTGATGACGGCACTTACGCTGTCGCTGCCGAACCGACAGTCACCTACTTCGTTAACGGACAGATGCATTCCGAAAATCTCCAATCTGAGATGGAGTTGGCTGCATTCTTCGACCGTATGTTAGCCTTGGCCGAAGAGGGGTATCAAGTGCGCATCAGACGTAACGACATCCCGCAGCAGGTGCTGGCAGCCAAAGAGAAGGTCACATTCACTACAACCAGTTATGCGGAAGCTAAGGCGTGGGCCAATAAGAAAGTGAATGAAGGCTATGAAGTGACTATGACATTCAACCAAGAGACAGGTGAATACACCTGCATAGCTATCCGCTAGGCAAATAAATGTATCCGTCTGACTGTAAAAACATCAACACCATGAACCTGATACAAGAAAGCCCCGCACGAGCAAGTGTGTGCCGTCGTGACGGGGCTGAAATTGAGGGCACGAAGGCGGGAGAAGTAAACCAATTACCATTTCATACTACTTCTCTCCGCCTGCTAGGCCCAAGGCATAGAAAGGTGAAGGCAATGTCCAGTGGACATTGCCGATAGCGAAGCGGAGAAGCAACCCCAGGCGGTTGCAGGCTGCCTAAGCAGCCTTCCGCCGATTCGAACACGGCGGGCATCTAGGTCTAGGGAGTGAAACAATCGAAATCGACAATTTCTATTGTGTGGGACAAGAAAAAAGTCTACACCCCGCCCACGCAGCAACCGCAGACAGCTATCGAAACACAGAAACTAAAAAACGAATTACAAACACTTAAATATTACATATTATGAAGAAAATCATCATTATGGCGCTTTTTGCAGC